>NZ_CP024869.1:600000-835000 GCF_003052165.1 Dietzia sp. JS16-p6b
GCGCCACACGAAGGAGGACCACAGTGGCTGGTCGCCCGCGCGGATCCGGCCCACCAGGATCCACTTGGCCAGGACCGCGAGCAGCAGTGCCACCAGTCCGGCATACGCGAGCGTGACACCGGAGGTCAGCGCGGCCACGGTGAAACCCCACTCCCGGTGGATCAGCTGCATCACCACCAGGACGCCGACAAGCAGGAGGAACGAGAGCCACACCGGGACCAGGCGCAGGGTCTCCCACGCGGCACGGGCGACCTTCAGGCGCCCCGGCGGTTGGTAGGTGCGCGCGTCGCTCTCGCCGTCGGCCACCGCCCTGGGCAGCTTCTGCGGGGGCGATCCGAGCCACGACGTGCCCTTCTTGGCCTTCTGCGGCGCGGAGGACAGAACGGCGACCAGTCCACGCGCGGGGACCTTGCGGCCGGCGGACGCGATGCCCGAGTTGCCGAGGAACGCGCGTTTGCCGACCTGCGCCTGCTCGAGCCTCATCCACCCCGACCCCAGTTCGTACGGCGCGACCATCGTGTCATCGGCGAGGAACGCCCCGTCACGGACGGTGGTGAGAGAGGGGATGAGCAGGACGGTCGAGGCCTCCACGTCCTTGCCGATCGTCGCCCCCAGCGCCCGCAGCCACATCGGCGTGAGCATCGAGGCGTAGAGCGGGTACAGCCAGTTCCGGGCGGCGTCCATGATGCGCTCGCTGCACCAGGCCTGCCACGCGATGCGGGAGTGCACCGGATGGAAGCCTTCCCGCAGTCCCACCGACAGCACCCGCACCGAGACCAGGGTGAGCGCGGCGAACAGCACGAGCGCGACCAGCGTCCCGGGCACCGACCACAGGGTCGCGCGCAGGAACAGCTGCCCGGGGGTGGCGGCGTCCCGTGCCCCCGCGGCCACCACCGCGAGTCCGGCGCCGAGCGCGATCAACGGCATCGCGCCGAGCGCCACCGCGGAGAGCTGGTACACCAGGCTCCAGACGCGGTTGTGGGGTGCGGGCTCGGCCGGCCAGCTCGAGCCCCGCTTCCCCCGCTTGCGGGCCGGCGAACCCGCGTAGCGCTTGCCGGCCTTGACGGTGCCCACCACGGCGGATCCGATCTCCACGTGCGCGCCCCGGCCCACCACGGCGCCCGGCAGCAGCGTGGACCGCGCTCCCACCACCGCGTTCTCGCCGATCTCCACGGTCCCGACGTGCACCACGTCGCCGTCGACCCAGTGCCCGGCCAGGTCGACCTCCGGCTCGATGGAGGCGCCGTCGCCCACCGTGAGCAGGCCGGTGACGGGCGGCAGCGTGTGCATGTCCACCCCGTGACCGATCTTCGCGCCGAGCAGCCGCGCGAACGGGGTGAGCCACCCGGCACCCTCGAGGTTCGCGACCCCGGAGGCCTCGACCAGCCGCTCGGCCGCCCAGAGGCGCAGATGGACCGGTCCGCCCCTCGGGTAGGTGCCCGGAGTGATCCCGGCCGTGAGGGCGCGGCACAGCAGGCCCGTCACGAGCGTGCGGCCCGCGGGGAGCAGGAGGAGCACGGTGAGGATCCCGAGCGCCCACCACGAGACCGGTCGCGCCCAGGGGACCCCCACGGACGCCGCGACGTTGTTGGCGATCCCCAGCCAGGTGAGCCACTGCAGTCCGGTGACCGTGAGCAGCGGGAGCGTGGCCAAAACCTGGACCAGTTGCGCACCGCGGCCGACGGGCCGCACGTGTCGCGGCTCCACGGCGGCCACCGGTTCGAGCTCGTCGAGGAACCCTGCGAAGTCACCGAGGCGTGGACGGTCGTAGATGTCCCCCACGGTCACGGCGGGGAAGCGCTCGCGGACCGCCACCACCACGTGTGCCGCGGCGAGGGAACCGCCGCCGAGGGCGAAGAAGTCCTCGTCGACCCCGGAGACGTCGGCGCCCAGGGCCGAGGACCACAGTTCGGCCACCCACGCGTCGGTGCCCTCCAGCTCCGTCTCCGCGGCCGAGGTCTGGGCCAGGGGCCACGGCAGGGCCGCGCGGTCGACCTTCCCCGAGGTCCGGGTGGGCAGCTCGTCGACCAGCGTCAGCCGGGGGACCACCCCCGCGGGTAGCCGGTCGCGCAGGGTCGCGGCGGCGTCGGCGAGGTCGAAGCCCGCCGGATCGTCCGCCACGAGGTAGGCCACGAGGACGGACTGACCGGCGTCGGACTTCTTCACCGCGGCGGCCCCGGCGCTCACGCCCGGCAGCGCGGAGACCGCGGTGTCGACCTCGCCCAGCTCGAGTCGGCGTCCACCGATCTTGACCTGGTCGTCGACGCGGCCGGCGAAATACAGACCATCGGCCTCGAGGCGCACGACGTCGCCGGACCGGTACGCGCGCTCCCAGCCGAGGGACTCCATGGGCGCGTACTTCTCGGCGTCCTTGTCCGGGTCGAGGTATCGGGCCAGCCCCACCCCGCCGATCACCAGCTCACCGGATTCGCCGTAACCGACCGGCATGCCCGTCGGGTCGACGACGGCCAGGTCCCACCCGTCCAACGGCAGGCCGATCGAGACCTCACCCGTGCCGTCCAGCCGCGCCGCGCACGCCACCACGGTGGCCTCGGTCGGCCCGTAGGTGTTCCAGACCTCGCGGTCAGCGCCGGCGAGTCGGGCGGCGAGTTCAGGCGGGCAGGCCTCGCCGCCGAGGATCACCAGCCGGATGTCGGCGAGCATCTCCTCGGGCCACATCGAGGCCAGTGTCGGCACGGTCGATATCACCGTGATCCCCCGGTCGCGCAACCACGGACCCAGGTCGAGCCCGGATTTGACGATTGACCGGGGCGCGGGCACCAGACACGCCCCGTGCGCCCAGGCCAGCCACATCTCCTCGCAGGAGGCGTCGAACGCCACCGACAGCCCGGCGAGCACCCGGTCGCCGGGGCCGAGCGGGGCGCCGGTGAGGAAGATCCGCGACTCCGCGTCCACGAACGCGGCGGCACTGCGGTGGGTGACGGCCACGCCCTTCGGCAGTCCGGTGGTGCCGGAGGTGAAGATGATCCAACAGTCGTCGTCGACTCCCGGCCCCCGGTGCCTCGACGGGTCGGCCGGGCGGTGCGGGTCGGCGACCCGCATCCCCTCTGCGGTGTACACGGCCGCGACGCCCGCCTGGCCGAAGACCAACTCGGCGCGGTCGGCGGGATCGTCCACGTCCACGGGTACGTACGCCGCGCCCGCGGCGAGCGTCGACAGGATCGCCAGGTACAACTCCACGCCGCCCGACGGCATGTGGATGCCCACCCGGTCGCCCGCCCCCACGCCCTGCTCCTGCATCCAGCGCGCCGAGGTGTGGATCTCCTCCCACACCTCGCGATAGCTCAGCACCCGCGCGCCGTCGTCGAGGCACGGCGCGTCCGGGTGGCTCCGCGTCGCGGCATCGAGAACGTCCAGCAGTGTCCGAGGGCTCGGGGCCTGTGAGCTGCGAAGATACTGCTCGGGGATGGTGTGCACGTGCGGATGGTATCCCGGTCGGGTGAACTCTCTCCCACAGCGCGGGTAGAACTGGTTCTATTAGCTCATGTCAGGATCTCTGGAGAACAAGACCGTCGTGATCGTGGGAGCGGGACCCGGCTTCGGCCGGACCCTCGCCCTGCGCGCAGCACAGCAGGGTGCGACCGTCGTCGTGGCCGCCCGGACCGCCTCCCGTCTCGACGGGATCGTCGACGAGGTACGCACCGCCGGTGGCACCGCGATCGCCGCCGCGGTGGACGCCACCGAACCCGACTCCGTACGCGCGCTGCGGGAGACCGTCGCGCAGCACACCGATGCCGTCCACGGCCTGGTCTACAGCGCGTTCGCGGTGCCCAGCATGAAGCCACTGGCCCAGACCGACCACGACCAGATCTCGCGGGGGATCGACCTGTCGGTCCTCGGCGCGCTTCGCACCACCCAGGAGTTCACCCCGCTGCTCGAGGCCGGCGCGGCGGCGGGGGCAGGCGAGGCCGACTCCGGGGCCGACTCCGGGGCCGACTCCGGGGCCGAGAGCAGCGCCGCGCCCGCGAGCAGCTCCGTGGTCATGATGGCCTCCGCGGTCATCCACCACTCCCGCGAGCGCTACGCCGGCTACAAGATCGCCAAGACCGCCCTCGTCGCGCTGGGCCACTCCCTGGCCACGGAGCTCGGGCCGCGCGGCATCCGCGTCAACACCGTGGCGCCCGGCTACATCTACGGCGAGACGCTCAAGGGGTACTTCGAGCACCTGGCGGGCAAGTACGGCGGGACCGTGGAGGACGTCTACGCCCACACCGCCGAGAAGATGGACCTGAGGCGCCTGCCCAGCGAGCGCGAGATCGTCGACCCGGTGCTGTTCCTCCTGTCGGACGCGGCGTCGGCGGTCACCGGCCAGACCCTGACCGTGGACTGCGGCGAGTTCCACACCTGAGCCGCTGACACCTCGGGAGAGCTCGCCTGCGCGCCCACCCCGGGACTCCGTCCCCGCACCCACCCCGAGGCACGGATCAGGGTGGGGATCGGGGTCGAACCCGGATGTGGCGGGCGCCGTGGGGGAGGAGACTGGAGGTCGTCGGGGAGAGGTCCCCGACCGCCATTGACGACGACGAGGTGACATGTCATGACCTACCCTTCAGACTCCCAGCCCAAACGACTGACCCGCTCCGAGGACCGCTGGATCGGGGGCGTGTGCGGCGGGCTCGCCGACTACTTCGGGATCGACCCGGTGTTGGTCCGCGTCCTGTTCGTGGCCTCCCTGCTGCTGCCCGGGCCGCAGGTGCTCCTGTACCTGATCCTCTGGTTCGTCATGCCTGACGTCCGCGCCTGAGGTCGTCATGGCAGGCTGAGCGCATGAGCACTCAAGACACCTCGGCCGCGCCCGGTCAGTACTCCTCCGTCCGCATCGAGAAGGCGGTCCGGCATCCGCACGTCGCGCAGGTGACGCTGATCGGGCCCGGCCTCCACAACGGCATGGGGCCGGATTTCTGGGCGGAGATGCCCCGCGTGATGGCGGAGCTCGACGCCGATCCGGAGGTCCGTGCGGCCGTCATCGCCGGGGAGGGCCGCAACTTCTCCTACGGGCTCGACCTGATGGCGATGATGCCGCAGTTCATGGAGTTCCTTCCCCAGGACACGACCCCGGACGCCTCTCGTAACGAGCGGATCCTGGACTTCGTGGAGAACATGCGTCGCGCCATCGACTCGGTGGCGTCGGCCAAGACCCCCACCGTCGCGGCGGTCCAGGGCCGCTGCATCGGGGGCGCGGTGGACCTGATCTCCGCCTGCGACGTCCGCCACGGCGCCGCCGACTCGACCTACTCGATCCGCGAGGTCAAGGTGGGGATCGTGGCCGACATGGGCTCGCTCGCGCGGCTTCCCCACATCATCGGCTCCGGGCTGACCCGGGAACTCGCCCTCACCGGCCGGGACATCGACGCCCAGACCGCCCTGCGCTACGGGCTGGTCACCCAGCTGGCCGAGGACGCCGCCGGTGTGTTGGCCTCGGCCCACGCCACCGCCGCCGAGATCGCCGCCAACCCCCCGCTGGTGGTCCGCGGGACCCGCGAGGTGCTCAACCGCGGCATCGAGGGGCAGATCCGCGAGAACAACCGCTACGTGGCCACGTGGAACGCCGGGTTCCTCGCCCCCTCCGACATGATGGAGGCCATCTCGGCGACGCTCGAGAAGCGCGAGGCGAAGTTCACCGGCCGCTGAGGCCACGAACCAGGCCGCGCTGGCCGACCCGACGAACGGTCGCCAGAAAAGGTGAGCCGTCGCTCCGGTACGCAATGGCGGATCCACACCAGGGGAAACGCTGCCCGGAGTGACGGCTCGTGTACGTGCGGGCGTGTGCGCCCCCGCCGCGTGTGGGCCGACGCGGCGGGGACCCCCGGCCACGCGGGCGGACCCTCGGCCGCCCGGGGTCAGCCGCGGTTGGGCTCGGCCTTCTCCTCGGGGTGCTCGGCGAAGTTCTCGACGCCCTCGGCGATGAGCTTCTCCCCGAGGTCCTTGCCCTTCCACTCACCGGGCGTGACGTGCTTGCCGGGCTCGAGATCCTTGTAGTGGAGGAAGAAGTGCTCGATCGCCTTGAGCTCGAAGTCCGGGACGTCCTCGATGTCCTGGATGTGCTCCCACCGCGGGTCCGTGGCCGGGACGCACAGCAGCTTGTCGTCGCCGCCGGCCTCGTCGGACATCGTGTAGACACCCACGACGCGGGCGTTGACGATCACGCCGGGGTGCACCGACTCGTCCAGCAGGACCAGCGCATCGCACGGGTCGCCGTCGTCGGCGAGCGTGTTGTCGATGAACCCGTAGTCGGCCGGGTAGCCCATCGAGGTGAACAGGAACCGGTCGAGGTAGATCTTCCCGGTCTCGTGGTGGATCTCGTACTTGTTGCGCGAGCCCTTGGGGATCTCGATGGTCACTTCGACGGACACTGGCGTACCTCGCTGATCGGCGTTCTCGGGACCCCGGACGCGCGCCCGGGAATTCGCACCGATTCTAGTAGGCAGGTCCGGCACCGGGGGCGGTCGCCGTCAGGTCGCCCGCTAGCGTGGGTGATCGATGGCCGCTGCCCGGTCGGGGGCGAGGGCTGGAGAGTGCGGGAGGGCAGGGGTCGGTGACCGAGCGGGGCGTGTGGCGCGGGCGGGGCCCGGTGTGGCGGATCGGAGTGGTCCTGGTCACCGTGGCGCTGCTGGTGGCGGGCCTCGTGGCGGCGGCGCTCCTCACCGACGTCGAGGGGGAGTTGGGCGTCGGGCGCGACGGGTCCGCGTCCGCCGGGCCCCCGCCGTCTCCGGGTCTTCTGGCCGCCGGGGATGACTCGCCGACCCCAGACCCGGGGGCCCTCGAGCAGATCCTGGGGCCGCTGGCGTCGGACCCGGCGGTCGGGGACCTGACCGCGAGCGTGGTCGACGATGCCACCGGGCAGGTCCTGTGGGAGCGCCGCCCCCGTGACGCCCGGGTCCCGGCCTCGACGGTCAAGCTGCTCACGGCCGTCGCCGCCCTCACCCGTCTGCCCGCCGACGCCCGCGTCGACACCGTTCTGGCGCGCGGCACCCGCCCCGACACCCTCGTGGTGATCCCGGGCGGAGACCCCACCATGTCCGGTTCCGCCGAACCCGGCCCGTTGTTCCCGGGTGCCGCCACCATCGCGCAGGCCGCGGGAGTCGTCCGCACGGCCGGCCAGACCCCCGCGCGCATCGTGGTGGCCCCGGGCCCGTACACCGGCCCGCGCCTCGGGCCCGGCTGGTCCCCGGTCGACATCGCTGGGGGCAACATCGCCCCCGTACAGGCGTGGATGCTCGACGCGGGTCGCCTGGATCCGGTGGACGAGTACTCGCCTCGCACCCCGGAGCCCACGCTGGCGGCCGGGAGGGCTCTGGCCCGCGAACTGGGCGTCGATCCCGAGCAGGTCAGCGTCTCGGAGGAGCCGGTGGAGACGACGGAGGAGTTCGGCCGCGTGTCGTCCGCGCCGCTCACCGAACGGGTGCGTTCGATGCTCGTCCACTCGGACAACGTGCTGGCGGAGACGATCTGCCGGGAGGTCGCGCTCGACCGGAACCCCGACCAGGCGGCCGGGTTCTCGGCCGGGACCGCAGCCGTCGTGGACACCCTCGCCGAGCGGGGGCTCGACATGTCGGGGGTCCGCCTCGACGACTGTTCGGGCATGAGCGCCGGTAACCGGATCTCGGCGGCCGCCCTCACGGACGTTCTGCGCACCGCCGCGGCTCCCGATGCGACCCGGGAGATGCGGGACCTGCTGGACGCCCTGCCCATCGCGGCGGGGTCGGGAACCCTTGTGGACCGCTTCAACGGGCCGTCGGCGGCGGGTGCGGGGTGGGTGCGGGCCAAGACCGGGACACTGAGGGAGACCAGCGCGCTCGCGGGCACCGTCACCAGCGCCGACGGCCGGACGATGAGCTTCGCGCTCCTGGCCTCCGGCACCGACCCCACTGTCGCCCGACCGGTCCTCGACCGGATCGCCGCCGAGTTGCGTAGCTGTGGCTGCCGCTAGCGGACCGGGCCGGGCCGACGCCCGACCTTCCGACGCCGACCCCGCCCAGCCCGCCCAGGCTCGGGACCAGTCCACTGACTCGGCGTGGACCGGCGCGGCGTGGGCCGTTCGCTCGGCCGTGCGGGCGTTCCGCCGCTCCCACCCGGAGGTGGGCGACGACGTGTGCGTGGCGCTGTCCGGAGGTGCGGATTCGCTCGCGCTCACGGCCGCCGCGGTGACCGAGTTCGCCACGGTGACCGCGCTGGTGGTGGACCACGGCCTGCAGCCCGGCTCCGACGAGGTCGCCCGTCAGGCGTGCCGGGCGGCGGGCCGCCTGGGGGCGTGGTCGCGGGACCTCGCCGTCGTCGTCGATCCCGATGGTTCCGGCCCCGAGGCCGCGGCGCGCACCGCGCGGTACGCCGCGCTCGACGCCGCGCGCGAGGGCCGCCCGGTGCTGCTCGCCCATACTCTCGACGACCAGGCCGAGACGGTCCTGCTGGGGCTCGGCCGGGGTTCCGGCGCGCGGTCCCTGCGCGGGATGGCCGCCTGGGACGCGCCGTGGGGCCGCCCGCTGCTCGGCGTGCGAGGGACCGACACCCGCGCGGCCTGCCGTGTGCTGGGCCTGGACTGGTGGGACGACCCACACAACACCGACCCGACGTTCACCCGGGTGCGAGTGCGGCGCGAGGTGCTCCCACTCCTGGAGGACGTGCTCGGGGGCGGGGTGGCGGAGGGGTTGGCGCGAACCGCGGAGCTGCTCCGGACCGACGACGACGAGCTGGAGCGTCTTGCCGCCGCCGTGCCGATCTCCGGTGACGGCGACCTCGACGTCTCCGTGCTCCACCGGTTGCCGACCGCCGTGCTGACCCGGGTCCTGCGGCGATGGCTGCTGGCCCACGGCTGCCCGTCGCCCACGTACGCGCACCTGTCGGCGGTGGCGGCGCTGGTCACCGACTGGCACGGGCAGGGGGGAGTGGCGGTGGGGGGCACTGGACCGGGCACAGGCACGGAGACGAGTGCGGGCGCGGGCTCGGACGCGTCGGGTGTGACGGCGGGCCGGGGCAGGTTGGTCGCTCGGCGGCGGCATGGAAAGGTGGTCCTGGAGATAGACCGGGCTAGCGGAGCGGGGACGTAGATGAGCACGGACAAGTACGCCGACGAGATCGAGTCGGTGCTCATCGACACCGATGCGATCCGCGACCGGATCGCCGAGATGGGCGCGAAGATCGGGGAGCGCTACCGGGACTCCGAGCAGGAGGTCGTGCTGGTCGCCGTGCTCAAGGGCGCGGCGATCTTCGTCTCCGACTTCGCCCGCGCGCTGACCATCCCCTCCGAGTTGGAGTTCATGGCGGTCAGCTCCTACGGCTCCTCCACCAGCTCCTCGGGAGTGGTGCGGATCCTCAAGGACCTCGACCGTGACATCGCGGACCGCGACGTGATCATCGTCGAGGACATCATCGACTCGGGCCTGACCCTGTCGTGGCTGATGCGCAACCTGCGGACCCGCAACCCGCGCTCGCTGGAGATCGTCACCCTGCTGCGCAAGCCCGACGCGGTCAAGGCCGATCTGGACATCCTCGAGATCGGGTTCGACATCCCCAACGAGTTCGTGGTGGGCTACGGCCTGGACTTCGCCGAGCGCTACCGCGACCTGCCGTACATCGGCCGGCTGCACCCGCGCATGTACTCCTGAGGGGTGCTGTTTCTCGTCTGAGTCGCCGCCGGGGCCTGTCGCCGGGCTGCTCGGTCGGTCGCCGTCGCGATATCGCTAGCTGTCCGGCCGCGTGAAGGTCCGCGTCGGGGGCGCCGCGTCGGGGACGTCTGCCGCGGTGGAGTGTCCCCGCAACGAGGTCGCGCAGGCCACGCCAGCCGCGGCCCCGGTGCCCACGGCGATCGGGACGAGTTGCAGACCGGTCACGATGTCACCGGCGGCGTACACACCGGCCACGCTGGTCAGTTGCAACGCGTTGACCGAGAGGCCGCCCTCGTCGTCGATCCGGCAGCCCAGGGCCTTCGCGAGGTCGTTCGTCGGATGGTGCGCGTAGGAGAAGAACACCTTCGATCCGGTGATCATGGTGCCGTCGGCCAGGCGCACGCCCTGCAGTGCACCGGGTTCGCCCACCAGTTCCCGGGCGACGCCGTCGACCACCTGGATGTCGTGTACGGCGCAGGCGGCGCGCTGATCGTCGTCGAAGGCCGGGTCGGAGTCGCTCTCGGTGATGATCACGACCTCGGACGCCCAGTCCAGTAGTTCCGAGGCGTACGCGGGTACATGCGCACCGGCGCCGAGCACGATGACCCGCTGATCTGCGGCGGTGAGGCCGTCGCAGGCGGGGCAGTGGTGGACGTCGACACCGTAGTGTCGGTCGATCCCGTCGAGCTCGGGGAGCCGGTCTCGCACTCCGGTGGCGAGGATGACCCGCGTGGCGGTGACGGACATCGGGGCCCCGTCCCCGTCGTCCGATGTCGTGGCCGGTGCGATGCGGGCGACGAAGCGATCGTCGGATTCCCTGGTCAGCTCCGAGACGAGACCGTCGAGTCTCCGCACGGTCGGATAGCGGCGCAGGCCTTCGTGGGCGTCGGCGTAGAACTCGTCCGGTGTGGCCGGGCCTGTGCCGAGAATGCCGTGGATCCTCTCGGCGGACAGGTTGCGTTGGCCTCCGGCGTCGACGAGCAGGGTGGAACGTCGATACCGGCCGAGCCATGTCGCAGCGGAGAGCCCCGCCGGTCCACCGCCCACGATGAGGGCGTCGACCGTGTCGGGTGGCGGGTTGTCCGACGCGCCGGGAGGAGGTGGCCGGGTCATCGGTTCTCCGTGCGGGTGGTGGGATCCTCCCCGCGGCGTAGGAGCGGCAGGTGCTCGACGGCGTGGGCGAGTGCGCTGAGGCGGGCGCTGGCCCGGTGAAGCGGCGAGGCGGAGAGCGCCGGTCGGCGCAGCGCGGCGGTCTCGAGGGCATCGCGCAGGCGATCGATGACGGTCAGCGGCAGTGCTGCGGCGACGTTGCCCGGCGGGCGGCGCGCGACGACCGGGTGAGCTCGTGTGGGGGCGGTACGGCGGACCACTTCCCAGGCCAGGCCGAGCGCGGTGAGTCGCCCGTGGCTCAGGCGCTCCTGGAGCCGGGGCAGCAGTTCGTCCTCCTCGTTGCGGACGTCGTCGCGGAGCACCTCGACGAACCGCGCCAGGAGGTCGGGCCTCGCAGGATCATCCGCGGGCAGGTTCTCAAGTCGGACGACCAGCTCGTTGACCTCCTGATGCTCCTGTTCCACCTCGAGGGTCAGGTCGTGCCCGTCCGGGAGGACCCGGCGAAGCACGGGCCACAGCACGGCCTCCTCGGCGAACGCGTGGGGGAACACGAGTCGGTACACGCGGAGAAGTACCTGTCGTTCTTCCCGGGCATCGGCGTGCTCGAGTTGGTGCAGGAGACGGTCCAGTGTGACGTGGTCGAGCTTCTGGCGGCTCAGGACACTCAGGCGGCCGCCGAGCTGGGTCGTCGTCTGGTCGGCGATCGATGTCACGTTCGCTCTCGTTTCTCTAGAGGGGGTCGGTGAGGGGGTCGCGGCCAACGTGGCTGCGGTGGAATGGGAGACGGGGCCGGGGGAGATCCCCCGCGACCCCGTCGCGCGCGCAGATCGACTCAGTAGGTGCGTCGCTCGCACGATGGCTTCCTTCGCGATGAGGCGCGCCGGGGTGGTCCGAGGGTGGATCTCACTCCTTGTTGAGCGTGTCCTGGACGGTGCCCGCCACCTTTTCCACGGTGTTCGGCAGCTCTGTCGTGCCGTAGAAGCGGGCATCCGGATGGGTCGGGGGCGGCATCGGCGGGCCTTCGAGCGGTTCATCCGAGTACGAGAACTCGCCGTGGCCGTCTGGCGTGGGGCCGGACGCCCAGGAACCGTCGGCGGCGGTGGCCCCGTCGGAGAAGTTGTACAGCGTGTACGCGTGCTCTCCGGCCTCCTTGGACTTGGGGAAGTTCGACGGCACGGGCAACTCCTCGAGGCCCTCGGCCTTGAGGTCGCTGATCGCCGCGAGCCACTGGTTCTGGTGCATCGTGTCGCGGGCGAGCAGGAACGACAGCAGCTCCCGGATGCCCGGGTCGTCGGTCATGTGGTAGAGCCGGGCGACTGCGACGCGCCCCTGCGACTCGGCGTTGACGTTGGCGTACATGTCCGCCAGGAGATTGCCGCTCGCGGTGACGAACGCCCCGGACCAGGGGTTGCCCATCGAGTCGACGGGCCGGGCCCCGGCGCCGGCGAGGATGCCGTGCTGGACGTCGGTGCCGCCGACCACAGCTGCCACCGCCGGATCGTTCTGAACGGCGTGATCGGTGATCCCCAGTGGGGCCTTCTCGAGCAGTTGGGCGACCATCGTCGCGAGCATCTCGACGTGGCCGAACTCCTCGGTCGCGGTGCTGAAGAGCAGGTCTCGGTACTTACCGGGGATGTGGGCGTTCCACGCCTGGAAGCTGTACTGCATGGCCACGGTGATCTCGCCGTACTGGCCGCCGATGACCTCCTGGAGCTTGCGTGCATACACCGCATCGGGCTTCTCGGGCTTTGACTGAAATTGCAATTTCTGCTTGTGATAAAACATGGGAACTCCCGCACTTGACACGTTGAATTCATCGAATCTCGACGAATAAGTCCAGTGAGCGCCACGGTAGGCGCGGCACACGGGCATGGCTACCGCACGATCCCCCCGGGTGGCTGCACTGGAGTGGCATGCATGCTGTTCACGGCGATTTCTCTGCCGGAAACGCGGCATGGTCGGCCACATGGCGCCCGCGGCGGTGATCGAACTTCTCGGCCTCGACAGGACGCGTCCGATTATCGTGCCCCGGTTCCACGGTCTCTTGTCGCGGTGGCGATTGAGGCACCCGCGGGAATATGAGGGTCACTGCCCGTCAATCGCATTACGTTCTTTCCGAGGGCGTGCAGGAGAGATCAGTATGCCGAGAAGCGCTCAGACTGACCTGCCCGCCAAACCGGGTCCGAGTGCGCCGGTCTGACATCGATCGGGGCCGGGCAGACGTTCTGGGTCCCGGCATCAGCAGAGTCTCGGCTCAGTAGTCGTGGTCAGCGCCGCGGCTGCCCGTGGTCGCGCCGATCCGCCTGAGGTGGATCCGGCGTGCGAGACGAATGGCGGGCCGTGCCAAGAACTCCACTGAACCGAGAATGAACAGCCAGGTGCCGATGGTCTGGGTGGAGTCGGAGAGGAACAGGACGCTGCCGACGAGGAAGAACAGCGCTATGAGCACGTCGTTGGCGATCGACAGTGTCTCGTAACGATCGTTGATGACCACCTCGTCGTCCCCGAGGGGAAGCCGCAGTGACCAGTCGGATCCGGAGGCGGTCGTCGATGGGGTGCTCGTGTGAGGAGTGGCATTCATGAAAAGCGCGACCTCGGAGTGAGTGGGTGTGGCCGTCGACCACGCGATCGCGGCGGCGGGCGGACCGCGCGCGGTCGCGTCGATTCCGCCTCGTGGGTGCCTGCGACGCTACGCCGGGCACCTGGAGGTCACTACCGAAGCCGATCCCGTCACTCGGAATGGATGAGAGGGTTCCCGGTGCCGGGGTGAGGGCTGCCCGCAGAAGTGACGGCCCCGAAGGCGCGCGTTCGTCGCGCTGATCCGGATCGCCCGATAGCGTGATCCGGATCACATGTGGGATATATGCTCCGGAGCATGTTCCCGGGAACCTTCGCCGCCACCACGCCCGACAAGCCCGCCGTGATCCGCCCCGCGACGGGCGAGCAGGTCACCTACGCCGAGCTCGAGGCCAGGTCGGCCCAGTTCGCGCACGTGCTGTCCGGCGACTGGGGGTTGCGCCCCGGTGACACCATCGCCGTGGTGTCGGACAACACCCTCGAGATGGTCGAGATCTACTGGGCCGCGTTGCGGACCGGGCTCTACATCGCGGCCATCAACCATCACCTCACGGCCGACGAGTCGTCCTACATCATCGGCGACTGCGGGGCCCGCGCCCTCGTCGTCTCCGCCCCGGTGGCCGACCACGTGGATCTGTCCCCGGACGCGCACCCGGGCGTCGAACATCGGGTGGTGTTCGGCGGAACACTCGACGGGTTCGCGGACTACCGTGCGCTGCTGGCCGACAAGCCCACCGATCCGCCCGCCGACCAGCCCCGTGGCCACGACTTCCTCTACTCCTCCGGCACCACCGGCCGACCCAAGGGCGTCCGCGTGGACCCGCCGGAGGGGCAGATCGACGAGGTGCCCGACGTCTACACCCCGGTGTTCAGCTTCCTCTACGCCTTCGACGCCGACAGCGTGTACCTGTGTCCCGCGCCGCTCTACCACGCGGCCCCGCTGAGGTTCTGCGGTGTGGTCAACTCGGTCGGCGGGACCGTGATCCTCATGGACCGCTTCGACGCCGAGGAGTCACTGCGCCTCATCGAGGAGTACCGCGTGACCCACTCGCAGTGGGTACCGACGATGTTCGTGCGCATGCTCAAGCTGCCCGAGGAGACGCGGCAGCGCTACGACCTGTCCAGCATGACCCACGCCATCCACGCCGCCGCGCCGTGTCCGCCCGAGGTCAAACGCCGGATGATCGAGTGGTGGGGACCGGTGATCCACGAGTACTACTCCGCCACCGAGGGGATGGGGATCACGTTCATCAACTCGCAGGAGGCACTCGAGCGGCCCGGATCGGTGGGGCGCGACGGGCTCAAGGGCATCGCGCACATCTGCGACGAGGAGGGCCGCGAGCTCCCCATCGGTGAGATCGGCACCATTTACTGGCAGCAGGACGAGGGCACCTTCTCCTACCACGGCGATCCGGACAAGACCGCGTCCGTCTTCCACCCCGAGCACTCGAACTGGTCCACCTTCGGCGACGTGGGATACCTGGATTCCGACCGCTTCCTCTACCTCACCGACCGCAAGGCGTTCACCATCATCTCCGGCGGGGTGAACATCTACCCGCAGGAGATCGAGAACGCCCTCGCACTGCACCCCGCGGTCGATGACGTCGCCGTGATCGGGATCCCCGACGAGGAGATGGGGGAGCGGGTCCACGCCGTGGTGGTGCCCGCCCCCGACCGCGCCGGCGACCCGGGCCTGGCTGACGAGATCCTCGGATCTCTCCGTGGCCACGTGTCGGACTTCAAGATCCCGCGCGCGGTGGACTTCGTCGACGAGCTGCCCCGCACCCCCACCGGGAAGCTGGTCAAGCGTCGGATCCTGGACCGCTACACCAGCGGGTCCCCGGCCTGAGCTGTCGATGGACCTGACCGAGGAGTTCGAGCGCGAGCGGCCCAGACTCACCCGCATCGCCACACGCGTCCTCGGTGATCCGGCCGAGGCCGAGGACGCGGTCCAACAGGCGTGGCTCCGACTGGCGAGGGCTGACGTCTCTGCCGTCGACAACCTGCCGGGATGGCTCACCACCGTGGTCACCAGGGTGTGCCTGGACCGTCTCAAGGCGGCGGTGCCGGCGCCCGGTGAACCGCTCGACCGTCCGGGAGTCGATCCCGACCCGGCCGACGAGGCTGTCCTGGCCGACTCGGTGGGATCGGCGCTTCACCTGGTGCTCGACCGGCTCACCCCGGCCGAGCGGGTGGCGTTGGTCCTGCACGATTCGTTCGGTGTCGACTTCGCCGCCATCGCCGGAATCCTGGACTGCACCCCGGCCGCCGCCCGCAAGCACGCCTCCAGGGCGCGGTCCAAGGTCCGGGGGCCGGCGGGTGCGTCCTCGGGCGCTTCGCCGGGGTATCAGGGCACAGCGGACTGGCGGGTGGTTGACGCCTTCCTCGCCGCCGCCCGCGACGGGGAGTTCTCCCGACTCCTCGAACTCCTCGCGCCGGACGTGGTGGTGGCGGGTGACCCGGTCGCCGTGGGCCTGGGGACCCCCGCGCGGATCGAGGGCCGCGATGCGGTGGCGGAGTTCTTCAACGGTGCCGCGGCCGCCGCTCTGCCGGTCTTCGTCCACGACCGACCGGGGGCGGCGTGGTTCGACCGCGGTGTCGCCCGGGTGGCCTTTGACTTCCGTGTCACGGGCGGCATGGTCACCCGCATCGACTTCCGGGCCCGACCCGAGGCACTGGAGACGATCGACCGCCGGCGGGACGGCGACAGGCGCTGACCTCCGGGGTAGAGCACCTCGCCGTCAGTGCAGGTGTGCAGGTCACCTCGCCTGCCAGGGGACGGTCACATCTCCGGGCCGCCGCTCGTCATCATGGTGGGGAGCGCACACCGCGCCACCCGGACACGGGAGGACACACCATGAAGACCATGACCTGCAGAGACCTCGGAGGCCCCTGCGACCTCGCCCATTCCGGAGAGACCGCGGACGATGTGATCAACGCCCAGGACGCCCACCTGAAGGAACTCGTCAAAGCGGGGGACGAGGCGCACGGGCCTGCGCGCAAGGAGATGAAGGGGCGGTGGATGCGGCCCCGTCAGGCCCTCGGGTGGTACAACGACGTCAAGAAGCGTTTCGCCGAGCTGCCGGAGGACTGACGCGGACCCGGGCTCGTCCCCGTTCAGCCAGCACTGTCGATCGTGCCAGCACTCTCGATCGCAGCAGCCAACGAGAGCAGTGTCGGTTCGGAACCGGGCCGACCGACGAGCTGGACCGAGGTCGGCAGGTCCCGGCCGGCCGGGGTCGCGGTGCGACCGCAGGGGACGGTCATCGCGGGCCAGCCCAGCACGTTGGCCAGTGGGGTGAACGGCGAGAACCTCATCGACGCCCACAGTGAGCGCCCCCAGGATCGCTGGTGCCAGTCGGTCGCCTCGGGCGGCAGGTCGGCCAGTGCCGGGGTGAGCCACACGTCGACGCCGGCGGTGTCCATCGCGCGCTCGACCTCGGTCCGCAGAGCCTCGGTCGCCCGGTTCCACCTCGTGTCCCCGTCGCCCGCCCCACCGCGGCGGAACACGGTCCGACCGAGCAGGGCGTGGTGCCGGGTGCGGCGCTCCATCGCGGACAGTGGAAGGTTCTCCTCCTCCGCCGCGCGCGCGACCGCAGAGGTCCACCGCGCCAGGTAGAGCACCGGGTCACGGGGGGACGGCAGGGAGGTCTCGACGACGACGAGATCGCGGGCCCGGAGCGCATCCGCGGCCTCCCGGGCCGCTCGGGTCCACGGCTCCCGGATCCGGACGAGGTCCCGCCCGAGTCGGATCGGACTCGTCGTGGACAGGCCCACCCGCGTCTCACCGGGTACGGGTCCGACGGAGGCCAACTCGGGTCGCCCGGCCATCACCGACAGGGCCAGCGCCGTGTCCTCGACGGTCCTGGCCAGGGGGCCCGACTCCGCCAGCCGGCCCCAGTTGTCGCCGGCGAGCCGGGTGGGGACGACCCCCGGACCGGGCTTGATGGTCACGATGCCGCAGGCGGCGGCGGGGATCCGTAGGGACCCCATCCCGTCGTCACCCACCGCCAGCGGGACCATGCCGGAGGCGACCGCCGCGGCCGATCCCCCCGACGACCCGCCCGCGGACAGGGACTCGTCGAGCGGATTGCGGGTGATTCCGTGCTCCTCCGAGTCCGTCATCCCCCACGTGCACAGCTGGGGCGCGGCGGTGATGCCCACCGGTATCGCGCCGGCCGCGAGAAGCGGGGTGATCACGGGGTTGTCGAGGGTCACCGTGCTCTTGATGGCCAGGGGGACCCCCGCCAGGGGCAGCCCGGACCGTCCGGTCTCATCCGAGGCGTCCACGGCGGCCGCGGCCGATCTGCCTTCCTCGCCGAGCAGAGTGGTGAAGGCACGGAGGGCCGGGTCGAGACGGGTGATCCGGTCCAGGGCCGAGTTGAGCGCCTCGGTAGCGGTGCCGTTACCGGAACGCACGTCCTCTGCGGCCCGGGACGCGGACGGTGTGGGGGTGGTCACGGTCCCGATGGTACGGGGCGGGTACGACACCGCCGCCCTGTCCGCCCACGGAGATCAACCCGGTCGGGTGTCGCGCTTCGCAGGTAGCCTGGTGCGACAGAGACGACGTCGCGCGCGACTGTGCTCATGACACCGAGTTCATGACACCGAGCTCATGGCACCGAGCTCATGACATCGCGCAGGACGTCGCGCACCACCAGGCCCGCCGACCGGTAGGGCTGTCCTTCGCATCCGAGGACCGAATGGAACGCAAGAGCAACACCGTCTTCCGCAACGTGGCGATCGCGGGCGTCATCATCCTGGCGATCGTCGGGTTCTCGTTCTTCGCGAACGACGAACGGGGGTACACCGAGGTCGACACCTCGGTGGCGCTCGCCCAGATCGACGCGGGCAACATCCGGGAGGCGACGATCGAGGACCGGGAGCAGCAGCTCCGTCTCACCCTCGAGTCGCCCATCACCCCGGAGGAGGGTGCGGACGAGACCGACCAGGTGCTCGCCAAGTACCCGGAGGGAGCGGCGGAACAGATCTTCGACCGGATCGCCGCCGCCGAGCCGGAGAACTTCGACACCACGGTGACGCAGCAGGGGTTCCTCACCCAGATGCTGTCGTTCCTGCTGCCCATGCTCATCCTCTTCGGGCTGCTGTTCTACTTCATGTCCCGGATGCAGGGGGGCAAGGGTGGCCTGTTCGGCGTCGGCAAGTCGCGAGCCGTCGAGTTCACCAAGGACATGCCCCAGACCACCTTCGCCGACGTCGCGGGTGAGGACGAGGCGGTGGAGGAGCTCAACGAGATCAAGGACTTCCTCCAGAACCCGGCCCGCTACGAGCGGCTGGGCGCCAAGATCCCCCGCGGCGTCCTGCTCTACGGGCCGCCCGGGACGGGCAAGACCCTGCTGGCGCGCGCCGTGGCCGGTGAGGCCGGCGTCCCGTTCTTCTCGATCTCCGGCTCGGATTTCGTGGAGATGTTCGTGGGCGTGGGCGCCTCGCGAGTCCGCGACCTCTTCGAGAAGGCCAAGCAGAACGCGCCCTGCATCGTGTTCGTCGACGAGATCGACGCGGTCGGCCGGCACCGCGGCTCCGGGACGGGCGGCGGACACGACGAGCGCGAGCAGACCCTCAACCAGCTCCTCGTCGAGATGGACGGGTTCAGCGACCGCGAGACGGTCATCATGATCGCGGCGACGAACCGGCCCGACGTGCTCGATCCGGCCCTGCTGCGCCCCGGCCGGTTCGACCGCCAGGTGCCGGTGACCAACCCGGATCTGCGGGGGCGCGAGTCGATTCTCGCCGTCCACTCGGTGGGCAAGCCCCTGGCCGCCGATGTCGACATGAAGTCGCTGGCCCGGCGCACGATCGGCATGTCCGGCGCCGACCTGGCCAACGTACTCAACGAGGGCGCGTTGCTGGCGGCACGGATGGGGCGGGACGAGATCTCGACCGACATCCTGGAGGAGGCCACCGACCGGGTGGTGGGCGGTCCTCGTCGCAAGCACCGCGTGATCAGCGAACACGAGAAGAAGGTCACCGCCTACCACGAGTCAGGGCACGCCCTGGCCGCGTGGGCGATGGAGGATCTGGAGCCGGTCCACAAGGTCACGATCCTCGCGCGCGGCCGGACGGGTGGTCACGCCCTGGTCGTCCCGGAGGACGACAAGTCCCTCATGACCCGTGCGGACATGATCGCGCGGATCGTCATGGCCATGGGGGGCCGTGCGGCCGAGGAGTACGTCTTCGGCGAACCGACCTCCGGCGCGAGCTCCGACATCGAACAGGCCACCCGTATCGCCCGCACGATGGTCGCCGAGTACGGGATGAGTTCCAAGCTGGGCGCGGTCAAGTACGGCGGCGAGGGCGGGGACCCCTTCCTCGGACGCGGCGGCGGCGCGGGTTCCGAGTACTCCCCGGAGGTGGCCAAGGCGATCGACGACGAGGTCCGCAGGATCATCGACGCCGCACACGCCGAGGCGTGGCGGGTCCTCGAGTCCAACAGGGACGTCCTCGACGCGATCGCGGCGGAGCTGCTCGAGAAGGAGACACTCCGCCAGGACGACCTCGAGCGTCTGTTCGCGGATGTGGTCAAGCGTCCGAGGATCACGGAGTTCGACGACTTCTCCGGTCGTGTCCCGTCGACCCGGCCGCCCGTCAAGACCCCGGGTGAGCTGGCCAAGGAGCGCGGCGAGCCGTGGCCGCCACCGGTGAGCGACCCGTTCGCGATGCCCGTCCTGCCGGCCAGTCGGGACGCCGGGGACACCGGACGGGACGGGAACACCGGCCAGGACTCGGGCCGGGGCGCGGTGGGCGAGACCGGACTCGGGCGGGAGTCGGTCCCCGCAGGCGCCTCGTCGTCCGGACCATCCGGGTCGCCCGGGATCCCGGCGTACGGCACGCCACCGCCGCCCGGGTGGTCGGCGCCCGGTTGGCCCCCGCCGAGTAGGTCCCCGGGTGCGTCGCGGAGTGCGCCGCCCGGCGCGGGCCGGGCACCGGTCACGGGTCCGGACGGCGGGGCGGCACCCGACGGCGACCGGCCCCAGAACGGGACGTATGGTCCGAGCGGGGCCGAGACCACCCGGCTGCCGGCCGCGCCCGCCGAGCCGGAGAACCCGGACGCGGACCCCGGTCGCGCCGGCGACCGGGACGAGTCGCCGTCCGGCCGGTCGACCCGTGCGTGGTCGGCGGTGGACGGTGACGGGCGCCGGAGCGGGTCCCGCCGTCGCGAGGACAAGGAACCCGGGTGGCGGGCACCGTGGGAACGTGACGACTGACCACCGGTCGGTTTCGTGCGAGAAGAGGACTGATGACGACCCCTGACCACATCCCCGCGGCAGACGCCCGGTCGGTGTCCGCCGGCCGGGTGTTCGATGCCGAGCGCGCCGAGTCGGCGGTCCGGGAACTGCTGATCGCCGTGGGCGAGGACCCGGATCGCGAGGGCCTCCAGGACACCCCGGCGCGCGTCGCACGGGCGTACCGGGAGGTGTTCGCGGGGCTGTACACCGAACCCGCGGACGTGTTGTCCAGGACGTTCAACGAGGACCACCGGGAGCTGGTCCTGGTGCGGGACATCCCCATCTTCTCGACCTGCGAGCACCACCTCGTCCCGTTCCACGGGGTCGCGCACATCGGGTACATCCCGGGGCGCTCGGGTGCGGTGACCGGGCTGAGCAAACTCGCCCGGCTCGTCGACCTCTACGCCAAGCGGCCGCAGGTGCAGGAACGACTGACCAGCCAGGTCGCCGACGCCCTGGTGGACAGGCTCCAGCCCACCGGGGTCCTCGTGGTGATCGAATGCGAACACCTGTGCATGAGCATGCGCGGAATCCGTAAGCCGGGTTCCGTCACCACCACCTCCGCGGTCCGGGGCAGCATGCGGTCCAACGCCTCCACCAGGGCGGAGGCACTCGGCCTCCTGCGGGGTACGTGAGCCACCCGTTCGCCCCGACACGCCCGGCCGGGCTGCCGCGTCCGGGCCGCTGCGCGGTGATGGGCATCGTCAACGTCACGGAGGACTCCTTCTCCGACGGGGGGCGTCACCTCGCCCCGGAGGCCGCCCTCGCCCACGCCCGGCGACTGGTCTCGGAGGGGGCCGACCTCCTCGACGTCGGCGGGGAGTCCACGAGGCCGGGGGCGATCCGGGTCGACCGGACCGACGAGGCGGACCGCGTGATCCCGCTCGTCCGCTCTCTCGTGGCGGACGGGGTCACGGTCTCGGTCGACACCATGCGCGCCTCGGTCGCCGCCGAGGCCCTGGAGTCCGGCGCGGCGCTGATCAACGACGTCTCCGGAGGTCTCGCCGATCCCGGGATGCTGCCGGTCGTCGCCCAACAGGGGTGCCCCGTGGTGCTCATGCACTGGGTGTCGCCCGACCAGTACCGGGCGGGCGCCGGAGGCCGCGCCGACTACGGCGGGGACGTGGTGACCTCGGTCCGTGACCACCTCTCGCGCCGAGCCGATGCGGCGGTGTCCGCCGGGGTCGACGCGGGCTCGATCGTGCTGGACCCCGGGCTGGGGTTCGCCAAGAACGCCGCCGACAACTGGGCGCTGCTCCACCGGCTCGACGCCCTCACCGAACTGGGGTTCCCGGTGTTGGTCGCCGCGTCGCGCAAGCGCTTCCTCGGTGCGCTCCTCGCGGATACCGCGGGTGTGCCCCGCGGCGTGGCCGGCCGGGACCCCGCGACGGCGGCCGTCACCGCACTGGCCGCTGCGGCCGGGGCGTGGGCCGTGCGCGTCCACGATGTGCCGCCGAGCGTCGACGCCGTCCGGGTGGCCGCCGCATGGGCGGCCGGAACACCGGGGGAGGGCTGATGGCGGACCGGATCGAACTCAGGGGCCTGCGGGTGCGCGGCCACCACGGGGTCTTCGAGCACGAGCGGCACGACGGTCAGGACTTCCTCGTCGACCTCGTCCTGTGGACCGACTTCTCCGCGGCCGCGGCGTCCGACGATCTGGCCGACACCGTCGACTACGGTGCGCTGGCGCTGTTCGCCCGGGACGTGGTGTCCGGGGCCCCCCGCGACCTGATCGAGACGGTGGCCTCGCAGATCGCCGACGGGGTCATGGACCTGGCCCCCCACGCGCACGCGGTGGAGGTGACCGTGCACAAGCCCCAGGCGCCCATCCCCGCCGAGTTCGCGGACGTCGCGGTGGTGGCCAGACGATCGCGTGGGCACGACGGCGAACCGGGTGCGGACCGGTGACCTGCCGGGCCGTCCTGTCGATCGGCGGAAACCACGGTGACTCACTCGAGTTCCTCCGTGGTGTGGTGGCCGCCGCCGCCGGAGCGGGCACCCTCCGCGACGTCTCGTCGGTCTACGCGACCCCTCCGTGGGGCGGGGTGGAGCAGGACGACTTCCTCAACGCGGTTCTCGTCGTCGAACACCCGGGTTCCCCCCGCGACGTGCTCGACTGGGGACTCGCGCAGGAGCGGGCCGCGGGCCGCACCCGCCGGGTCCGGTGGGGGCCGCGGTCCCTCGACGTGGACGTGGTGTCCGCCGAGGTGGACGGTGTGACGGTGAGGTCCCGGGACGACCGTCTGACCCTGCCCCACCCCCGTGCGGCCGAGCGGGCGTTCGTCCTGGTCCCCTGGTCGGAGATCGAACCGCGTGCCCGGTTGGACGGCACGCCCCTCTCGGCCCACCTCGATGCCCTCGATCCCGCGGAAGTGTGCGCGATCCGGCGCACGCGCGACCGGCTGGCGCCCGAAGGGTGGGTCCGCTGACATGTCCCGTATCGCGGTGTCCACCCTCGCCCTGGTCGCGCTCGTGGCCGGCGTGGCCGCCTACTTCCTCACGGGTTCGTTTCTCGGGTCACTGCCTCCACTCGGGTGGGGCTGGGTCACTCTGCCGGTGGTGGCGGTGATCGACCTCTTGTTGGCGCTCCGCGTCCGATCCGCGATCTCCGACGGCGGCGTGGGCCAGGACCGCAGCCAGATGCACCCGATGACGATCGCGCGGTGCGCAGCCCTCGGGCAGGCGTCGGCGGTCCTGGGAGCAGCGGCCGGTGGCCTGGGAACCGGGTTGGTCCTGTACTTCCTGCCCAGGCTGGGCGAGCTGGCCGCGGCCGGCGACGAGCTGCCGGTGTCCGTGGCGGTGTTGGTGTCGGGGGCGGTGCTCGTGGGCGCGGGACTGTTCCTCGAGGCGGCCTGCGAGACCCCTCCCTCCGACGACGACCTCGGGGGACTGGCCCAGTCGACCTGACCGGCCCAGTCGACCTGACCGGCCCAGTCGACCTGACCGGCCCGGCGGGACCGCGAGCGGCGGGCATCTCGACGAACACGCGCCAGTTACCCGTGTGACTAGTGGTTCTCCGCGTATCATCCCGGGCATGAGTTCCGACGGCGCGATCGACAAACCCCGATCCGTCCGCCCCGCTCGTGGTGACGACCGCGGCCTGGCGGGCATCGCTCTCGGCGCCCTCCTGGTGCTCGCGCTCGTCGCGACCGTCGTGATGGTCTTCTCGGACGATCCGGTGTGGATGCGGATCGGCACCCTCGCGGCACTCTGGGCGGCGTTCATCGGGGCCTTCCTCGTGGCCCGTTACAGGCGACAGGCCGCGGCCGAGGCCGCCCGGGTCCGCGACCTGCACACGGTGTACGAACTGCAGCTCGAGCGTGAGATCTCGGCGCGTCGCGAACACGAGCTCGTGGTGGAGAAGGATCTCCGCGACTCCGTGCGTGCGGAGACCACCGATTCGATCCGCGCACTCCGCCACGAGATCGCCGCGTTGCGCGACCAGCTCGGGCAGATGGGTGTCACGCTGAACGACGAGCGTCCCGCCGTGGGTGGCGACACCGCCGCCGGGGAGCTGGGCGCCGGGGTGTCCCTGCCGTCGGTGCCGTCCGAGCGTGTCGAGCCCCGCCGTCGGGCCCCGGAACCGACCGTTACCGGCGTCGGTCGTGACGTCACCCCGAGCACCGAGCGCACCGAGAAGCTCTCGCCGGTCGAGGCGGAGACGGCGCGCCCCGCGGGCGCCCAGGACCGGCCGCCCCGCGGCCCGGCCGTCCGTCCGGTCGCGCGTCCCAGGTCGGACGCCACGACGACGTCGGAGACGTCGTCCGGGTCCGACACGCCGACGCCCCGGCCGACGGAATCCGACACGCCGACCCCGCGGTCGCCGAGGACCGAACCGCCGTCCGCAGAGTCCGAGCCGCACAGCAGACACGGCGAGGGGGGCGGGCTCTCCGTGGCCGAGCTCATGGCCCGCTTCGGCGACGACGCCCCCGGGCGTGGTCACCGCCATCGCCGCTCGGCGGACTGAGGCGGGCTGATAATCCGGACCGGCCAGTCTTTGTGAGGTACGCCACTCGGGCGTGACCCGATCCCGGGGGGGCGACTAGTCTCGCCCCCGAGAAGTCCGGGACCCGTCATCCGCACGGGCCTGGAACGGATCGAGCACTGGAGCACCTCATGATGTCCGAGTTCGGCGTCGCCGGGACCACCCCTGCCCGCCTGTCGATCGGCCTCGTGTCCGCGGGACGCGTGGGCACCGCGATCGGCGCGGCGCTCGAACGGCGGGGACACGTCGTCTCCGCGGTCGTCGCGCGGTCCGACCGCTCGCGCGACCTGGCCTCCCGCCGCCTTCCGGACGCGCGGCTCGCCGATCCGGTCGAGGTGGCCGGAGCCGGGGAACTGCTGATCCTCGCCGTGCCCGACAAGGAGCTGCCGGCAGTGGTCGGGGACCTCGCCGCGGCCGACGCCTTCCGTCCCGGCCACATCGTGGTCCACGTGGCCGGCGCGATCGGTGCGGACGTGCTCCGCCCCGCCGCGGACGCCGGCGCGGTGGTCGTGGCGGCCCACCCCGCGATGACCTTCACGGGGGGCGATGCGGACATCGAGCGCATGGAGGGCTGCTCGTGGGCCCTGACCTCCCCGGACGAGGTGGGTCTCGTCGTCGGACAGATGTTGGTGATGGAGACGGGTGGACTGCCCGTCACCGTCGCCGAATCCCACCGCGCCCTCTACCACGCCGCACTCGCGCACGGCGCCAACCACCTGGTCACGCTCGTCAACGACGCCGCCGAGGCGCTCGCGGCGTCGTTCTCGGTCCTCCCAGGTGGTGGGGTCCAGGGTGACCCGGACGGAATGCTCGGCGCGGACGCCGGGGCGCTCGCCCGTCGCACCCTCGAGCCACTGCTGCGGGCAGCCCTCGACAACGTCCTGGCCGCCGGCGACTCGGCGCTCACCGGTCCGGTCATGCGGGGCGACGCGGTGACCGTCTCGCGCCACCTCGACGCTCTCGAGGACGTCGACGGCGGAATCGCCGCCGGATACCGCGCGCTCGCGCTGCGGACCGCGGATCGTTGTGGGGCCGGCCGCGACGTCACCGACCTCCTCGCCCCCGACCTGACGGAGCAGCTGCGATGACCGCCTCGACCCTTCCCGTGCGGACGGCGGTCCCCGGTCGGCCGGGGACCGGGTACAACCGGGGCGAGTTGACCATCCACCACGAGCCCGAGTCCCTGCACGCGGTCACCCGCTCACTGCGCAAGGTCGGCAGGCAGATCACCTTCGTCCCCACGATGGGCGCGTTGCACGAGGGGCACCTGGCGCTGGTCGAGGCCGCCCGCCGGACCCCGGGGTCCGTGGTGGTGGTGTCGATCTTCGTCAACCCTCTGCAGTTCGGACCCGGGGAGGACCTCGACGCCTACCCCCGGACCCTGGACGAGGACGTGGCCAGGCTGGCCGCGGCCGGCGTCGAGCTGGTCCTGGCCCCGAGCGCCGCGGCGATGTACCCGAACGGGCCGAGGACCACCGTGCTGCCCGGGCCGGCGGGTGACATCCTCGACGGTGCCGCCCGCCCCGGCCACTTCGCCGGGATGCTCACCGTGGTGGCCAAGCTGTTCAACATCGTCGCCCCTCACCAGGCCTTCTTCGGCGAGAAAGACTATCAGCAGCTCGTCCTGATCCGTCAGATGGTGGCTGATCTGGACATGGACGTCCGCGTGGTGGGCGTCCCCACCGTCCGGGAGTCCGACGGCCTGGCCATGAGCTCCCGCAACCGCTACCTCTCCGAGGACGAGCGGGAGCTGGCCACCACCCTCAACGCGGCGCTCGTGGCGGGGACGTTCGCGGCCAAGGGCGGTCGGCAGGCGGTGCTCGACGCCGCCCGCGCGGTCCTGGCCGAGCGCCCGCAGATCTCCGTCGACTACCTCGAACTCCGGGCGGGCGACCTCGGCGAGCCACCGGAGGAGGGTCCGGGGCGTCTCCTGGTGGCGGCCCGGATCGGATCCGCCCGCCTCATCGACAACGTCGGCGTGGCCATCGGCACGGGATTCCTCGCCGCCGCCGAGGCGACCGTCGCCGCCCAGCAGGCCGAGTTGGCCGCAGACCTCAAGGAAGGCCTCTAGATGCAGCGCACCATGCTCCACTCCAAGATCCACCGGGCGACCGTGACCCAGGCCGACCTGCACTACGTGGGCTCCTGCACCATCGACGCGGATCTCATGGACGCCGCGGACCTGCTCGAGGGGCAGCAGATCGACATCGTCGACATCGACAACGGCGCACGCCTGACCACCTACGCCATCACCGGCGAGCGCGGTTCCGGGGTCATCAGCATCAACGGCGCGGCCGCGCACCTGGTCCATCCCGGCGATCTGGTGATCATCATCGCCTACGCGGTGATGGAGGACGCCGAGGCGCGCGCCTACTCGCCGCGCGTCGTGTTCGTCGACCCCCACAACCGGATGCTCACGGAGGGCACCGACCCGGCGGACGTCCCCGCGGGGTCGGGGCTGAAGAACCCGCGCGTCCCCGAGCCCGTCACCGTCTAGGTGCCGGGATAGGGCCGTGTTACTCACCGTCGACGTCGGCAACACCCACATCCGCCTGGGCGTCTTCCCCCCGGACGGCGGGCCGCTCGAGCGCACCTGGAGCATGCGGACGTCGCCGGCGGTGACCTCCGACGAGCTGGCGTTGACCATCCGGGGCCTGCTCGGGGACTGCGCCGGGCGCCTGTCGGGTATCTCGGCGATGTCGGTCGTGCCCTCGGTGACCGGCGAGCTGCGTCGGATGGCCGCCGACTACTGGCCCGGGCTCCACGCGGTCGTGGTGGCTCCCGGCGTGAAGACCGGCGTACCGCTCCTCGTGGACAGTCCCCGGGAGGTGGGATCCGACAGGGTCGTCAACGCCCTGGCCGCCCACACCTTGTTCGAGGGCGCGGTGATCGTCGTCGACGTGGACACGGCGACCACGGTCGACGCCGTTTCCGCGCGCGGAGAGTTGCTGGGCGGGGCGATCGCACCCGGGATCGACATCTCCGTGGACGCGCTGGCCGAGCGCGCGGCGGCGTTGCGGAAGATCGAGGTGGTGCGGCCCCGGAGTGCGCTGGGCAAGAACACGGTGGCCGCGCTGCAGGCCGGGATCGTGATCGGGTTCGCCGGTCAGATCGACGCCCTGGTCGACCGCCTGCGGACGGACGTCGCCGACCTGTCCGACGCGGCGGTGGTGCTGACCGGGTTGCGGGCGGACGTGGTGTCCGAGGAGTCGCGCACGATCACCGACGTGGAACCGGAACTCGCCCTCGAGGGTCTGCGGTTGGTGTTCGAGAAGAACGCCTGACCGACGCCCCGGGCCGATGGCATGCTGTCCGACATGGGCGGGAGCGGTCGGGAGAGGATCGATGACGACGAGGTGATCCGCAGGGACACCTCCGAGTTCGATCGCGGACTGTCCTTCTTCGACGCCATCTACGGCTTCGCCGTGACGCTGCTCATCGTGAACGTCGACCTGCCGGAGCCGCAGGCGTGGCAGGACCTCGGTTCCCTGGCGGCATCCGGGGTGGGGCAGCAGTTGCTCGGGGTCGCGTTGAGTTTCGTGGTGATCTGTGCGTTGTGGCGGGTCAACGTCAGGATGATCAAGGGGCTGACCGGTCTCGACGGCCCGATGGTGTTCGGCAACCTCCTGGCCACGGGCCTGGTGATCCTGGTGCCGTTCACCACCGATGCGATCAGCAACCCGGCCACGGCGGATCTGGCGCTGCCGACCGCGCTCTACGCCGTGAACATCGCCGGGGTCGCCCTCGCCCAGGCCGCGGTGTACCAACGAGGTCGCGCGGCCGGACTGGAACGCCGCCCCACGTCCGCGAGGGAGAACAGCCTGGTGCTGCTCGCGGCGACCACCACCCCGGCGGTGTTCCTGGCGTCGGTCCCCGTGGCGCTGACGGTCGGCGCCGCGGCGGCCCAGTTCATGTGGGTGTCGTTGATCGTGCTGCTGCCGTTGACGGGACGACTCGCGAATCGGGCGAGAGGGACCTGACGGCGGGTGTCGGCCGCCACGGACCCCGCGCTGCGGCCGGGTCAGGGGCCACGCGGTCAGGTGGGTTCAGGCGGCAGAGCGGTAACTCGTCATGGAGACCGACCCCCAGGCGTACCCCTCGCTGAAGGCGTCGAGTTTCTCGCCGGACCCGGCGGCCATTCCCGCCGTGTACAGCAGGGGCAGGAAGTGGTCGGCACTGGGCACGGCCAGTCCGGCGTCGGGGTGGTCGAGCAGCGACACCGCGTCCTCGGGTCGGTCGGTGAGCAGCGCCCGGGCGTGGTCGTCGAACCGGTGCGCCCAGTCGGTGCCCGAGTCGCCGAGGGACGGGTCGACGGCGGCCAGGTTGTGCACGACGTTGCCGCTGGCCAGGATCAGGACTCCCGAGTCCCGCAGCGCCGAGAGCCTGGTTCCCAGGTCGAAGTGGTAGTCGGCGGGTTTCGAGGCGTCGACCGACAACTGCGCCACCGGCACGTCGGCGTCGGGGAAGACGTGGGCCAGGACGGACCACGTGCCGTGATCGAGTCCCCACGAGTCGCGGTCCTCGCCGATCCAGGTGGGACGGACCACCTCGGCCACCTCGGACGCGAGTTCGGGTGCGCCGGCGGCCGGGTAGTCGAACTCGTTGAGTTCCCGGGGGAAGCCGTAGAAGTCGTGGATCGTCCGGGGGTGCGCCATCGTGGTCACCGCCGTGGCGCCGATGTACCAGTGGGCCGAGACGGCGAGCACGGCCCGGGGGCGTTCGGGGAGTGCGGCTCCGAGCGCAGCCCACTGTCGGGTCCACTGGTTGTCCTCCAGCGCGTTGAGGGGGACGCCGTGTCCGATGAAGACGGCGGGCTGGCGCGAGGGTGTGGTGGTCATGATGCTCCTTTACTCCACCTATATGATGCATCAACTAACCGGAGCGCGCCAGCGGATGGGGGGTGGGGCGGCCGGGAGGCGCTCGCCCTTGCGGTAGATAGACCGGTCTGTCTATTATCGTGGTCATGAACGCACGTCGAATGCCCTCGGCCGGTCCGGTGGCGTCCGCACGTGCGCAGCACTGGTGTCCCCGACCGGCAGCAACCCCCTCGACCGCACCGACCGGGACCCGCCTCACCAGGAGCGCCAGATGACCTCTCTCGCCGTCACCCTCACCGACCCCGCCGCCCGCACGCTGGACGTGGCGGACTACCGCACCACCGTGGAGGCGGGGGCGCTCGTGGTGGACATCCGCTCGCGGGTCCAGCGCGAGCGACAGGGCGTGCTGGCGGGCGCGGTCGCCGTCGAGGCCCGTCCCGTCGTCGAGCTCCTCGATCCCCGATCGCCGTCCCCGCTCGCCGCCGTGGAGGAGGGCCGCGAGGTGGTCCTGGTCAGTGACGACGGGCTCGACGCCGAACTGTTCGCGCTGGAGCTGCACTCCCGCGGCGTGCGAGGGGTGCGAGCGGTGGACGGGGGGCACGAGGCGATCCGGGCCGCGGGGGAGCTCGGCCTGCTGTCGGATGCGGAGCATCTGCTGCGCGAGCGGTCTGCGATCTCCGCACACTGAGCCCGACCGGGGGCGCGCCGGCACCGACGCCGGTACGGTCGCGTCCATGACGGACCACATCTCGGCGGACCTGCTCGACGGCATTCTCGACGAGGTCCGCGATGACTCCTCGGGAGAGCTGGTCCCGCACCTGGGCGACTACGAGCATCCGAACCCCGACGCCCTGGCGATCGCGGTGTGCGACCTCGGGGGCACCGTCGTCTCGGCGGGGGACGACGACATCCGCTTCGACCTGCAGTCCGCGTCGAAGCCGTTCGTGTACGCCCTGGCCCTGGACCAGAAGGGCGTCGACGAGGTGGCCAAGCGGATCGGGGTGGAACCCTCGGGTGAGGCGTTCAACGAGATCTCCCTGGAGGCCGGCACCGGTCGGGCTCCCAACGGGCTGGTCAACGCCGGGGCGTTGGCCGCCCACGCCCTGGTGGGAGATTCCGACGACGACGAGGTCTCCCGCTTCGAGCACATCCGCGCGCTGCTCTCCCGGCTCGTCGGGCGAGAGGTGGAGGTGGACGAGGAGATCGCCGACATCGAGGCGAAGAGCGCGCACCGCAACCAGGCGCTCGCGCACCTCCTCGCCGAGGAGGGCTCCCTCGCGGACGACCCCCACGAGGTGGTGGCGGGATACGGACGCCAGTGCGCGGTCCGCGTGGACGTCCGCGAACTCGCCCACATGGCGGCCATGTTCGCCAACGGCGGGGTGATCCCCGGTAGCGACGAGCGGATCCTCGGGCGCAAGGCGGTGCGCTACGCCAACAGCGTGATGTTCACCTGCGGCATGTACGACGCGGCGGGTGACTGGGTGTACCAGGTGGGACTGCCCGCCAAGAGCGGGGTGTCGGGATGCCTGTTGGCGGTGGCGCCCGGCAAGTACGGCATCGCGGCGTACTCGCCGCGCCTGGACGAGCACGGCAACAGTATCCGGGCGGCGGCTGCCATCGAATCCCTGTCGGACAGGTTGGACCTCCACGTCCTCGACCACGTGGGTGCCGACGGGTTCGGTTCCGACGCCTAGCGGCGACTATCCTCGACAGTCGTGACCGACACGACTCCCGCCGCGCCCGGGGCCGCCTCGACCGAGCCCGCCGACGACACCCCCGAGCAGGTGCGTATCCGTCGCGACAAGCGGCAGCGGATCCTCGACTCCGGCGTCGACGCCTATCCGGTCGGGGTCCCCCGCACGCACGGGCTCGTCGAGATCGCCTCGGATCCGCGCTTCGTCGCACTCGAGCCGGGGGAGGAGACCGACGTCGTGGTCTCGGTGGCCGGCCGGGTCCTGTTCGTCCGAAACACCGGCAAGCTCTGCTTCGTCCGACTCCAGGACGGTGTGAGCCCCGAGGCGGACCTGTCCGTCCCGGCGGCCGAGGGCGAGCCCGATCCGTTCGCCCCGCAGTTGCAGGCGATGCTCTCGCTCGCCAACGTGGGCGAGGAACGGCTCGAGGCGTGGAAGCAGGACGTGGACCTGGGTGATCACGTCTCGGTGACCGGCCGCGTGGTGCGCTCCAAGCGGGGCGAGCTGTCCGTCATGGCGGACTCGTGGGTGCTGGCGGCCAAGTCGCTCCGGCCGCTTCCGGTGGCGCACAAGGAGCTGAGCGAGGACACGCGGGTCCGTCAGCGCTACACCGACCTCATCATGCGAGACACGGCCCGGCGCAACGCGGTCACCCGTATCAAGGTCGTCCGGGCATTGCGCGCCGCCCTCGACCGGCGGGGGTTCCTCGAGGTGGAGACGCCCATGCTGCAGACGCTGCACGGCGGCGCCGCCGCCCGGCCCTTCGTCACCCACTCCAACGCCCTGGACCTCGACCTGTACCTGCGGATCGCCCCCGAGCTCTACCTCAAGCGGTGCGTGGTGGGCGGGATCGAGCGGGTCTTCGAGATCAACCGGAACTTCCGGAACGAGGGCGTGGACTCCTCGCACAGCCCCGAGTTCGCGATGCTCGAGACCTACCAGGCCTATGGGGACTACGACACCTCCGCCACGATGATCCGTGAGGTCATCCAGGAGGTGGCGCTCGAGGTCTTCGGTTCCACCACGGTGACCCTGGCCGACGGCACCGAGTACGACCTCGGCGGGCAGTGGCGCGAGATGCGCATGTACCCGTCCCTCAACGAGGCGCTGCGCGCCACGCACCCCGAGCTGGTGAACGGTGACGACGACGAGGACGCCGTCACGGTCGACTCGACGGTCGACGAACTCACCGAACTGGCCGGCAGGGTCGGGCTCGAGGTCCCCAGCGGCAGGGGGTGGCTGCACGGCAAACTCGTCGAGGAGCTGTGGGAGCACCTGTGCGGCGATCAGCTGGACGGTCCTGTCTTCGTCCGAGACTTCCCCGTGGAGACCTCGCCCCTGACCCGCGACCACCGCACGGACCGCGGGGTCACCGAGAAGTGGGACCTCTACGTCCGTGGATTCGAGCTGGCGACCGGGTACTCGGAGCTCGTCGACCCGGTGATCCAGCGGCGGCGCTTCGAGGATCAGGCGCGGTTGGCAGCGGCGGGTGACGACGAGGCGATGGTCCTCGACGAGGACTTCCTGGCGGCCATGGAGCAGGGGATGCCGCCTACCACCGGGTTGGGAATGGGGATCGACCGCCTGCTCATGGCGCTCACCGGACTGGGGATCAGGGAGACGATCCTGTTCCCGATGGTCAAGCCGCTGCCGCGGGACTGACGAGACTCTCGACCCGGTTCCGCGAGCGTCAGTCCGGGTTCGCCCAGGCCGCGGCCACGAGATCGCGGAGGACGGTCTCCTCGATCCGGGCCAGGGACGTGACGTAGAGGCACCCCTTCCCGGTCTTGTGCGGACCCATCGTCGCGAGCAACGCGGCCGCGCCCGGGGCCTCCAGCAGGCCGTAGAGACTGACGGCCGAGGCCCGGGGGCTGAAACCGACCCGGAGGGTGTCGCCCTCGCGTCCGCTGTCGTACACGTAGTGGCGCCGACCGTAGCCCACGATCGAGGGGCCCCACATGGTGGGGTCCTCGCCGGTCACCTCACCGAAGAGGTCGAGCAGGCGCAGACCGTCCTTCACGCGTCGGGCGGTGGGTAACCCCTCGATCCACCCCCGCGGTGACATCGATTCCGAACGGATCGCCGTGTTGTCGTTCCGGCCGGTCGCCCGGGGCCGGGCGACCGGCTCGGTGAAGGAGAGTCCGGCGGCGGTCAGCGCGTCGCGCAGAACCCCGAGCTGGGAGGGGCCGATCCCGTGCAGTGCGAGAACGTCTCTCTCGGGCGTGCCGTCCAACTGGCGGAGGTCGGTGATCCCGGCATCCCTGAGTGCGCGGGAAGCCGGGGCCGAGAGCCTGGGCAGGGGAAGCGGTGACGCGCTCATGACGCGAACGCTAGCCCCCGCGTCCTCAGACCGCCCGGGTCGAGACCCGAACGTGACTCCAGACGCCTGTCCAGGTGGACGACCCCGGACATAATCACCGCATGAGAAGAACACTGTCACGGCTGGTGACCGGTGTGGCGGCGGGGCTCGTCGTGGTGGGGACCGCGAGCCCCGGCGCGACGGCCCAGCCGGCTCTCCCGGCCGAGGTCCAGCAGGTGGTCGATCAGGCCGCGGCCGGCTCAGCGCAGGCTGACGCGGACCTGCGAACCACCGCCGGCGGCCTGCTCGAGTCGGCGGGGATCACTCCACCGCCCGGCTTCGTGCCCCCTCCGCCTGCTCCTCCTCCGCCGCCGGACCCCACCCCGCAGAGCCCCTGCCCGCGCACGGCCGCCGCGTGCGTGGACCTCGACGGGAACCGGACCTGGCTGCAGTCGGGGGAACGGCTGAGCTACGGGCCGGTGCGGATGTCCCACGGACGGGCCGGGTGGGAGACCCCTCGTGGGACGTACCAGGTCACCCGTAAGGTCCGCCACGAGGTCAGTCGTCTGTTCGACGACGCCCCGATGCCGTTCGCGGTGTACTTCGTGGGCGGGATCGCGTTCCACGAGGGGGACCCGGCCCACCTGTCGCACGGGTGCATCCGGATGGACCGGCCCGCGGCCGAGACCTACTTCGACAGGCTGCAGGTCGGGGACACGGTCGTGGTGTTCTGAGGACCGGGAGAGCCGTCTCAGGAGCCCCGGGGGTCGGTGAACATGCGGGCCTCGGCCCGGTCCGGCAGCAGGTACTCGGCGGACCTGGCCGCCAGTACCGACCCGGCGATGACCAGGATGAAGCCGATGGCGGCGACGAACGGCCCGTAGGTGACCGAAGTCCCGTCGGGGAGTCCCGCCAGCATCGGATCGGCGGTGTCGGTCGAGTTGAACAGGACCCAGACGAAGATCAGATGGGCGATCAACACCAGCGACGCGAGAACCGCGTTGGCGGCCGCGAAGAATCCCAGTCGGGTGAACACGGTGACGGCCACCAGGACCAGCAGTACGAGCAGGCCAAGGAAGTTCAGGGGCGCCATCGCACGGAGGTCCAGGACCTCGGTGAGCTCGAGGGCGGTGATGCCCCCGCCGGTCGCGGTGGACAGCCAGGGGAGGTACAGGCTGAGAAGGGCGAGTGCCAGACCCGCGACCGCGATGAGCCCGCCGACGCGGCTGCGCAGTAGAGGGACGATCTTGCCGCCCCGCGTGGTCGCCGCCGGGGGCGGTGTCTGGGAAGCGGGGGGTGTGTGGGAGGTGGGCGTTGTCTGTGCGGCCATGGTGTGCCCCTTAGTCGTACCGGAGTCTCAAGTGAGATAAGTCACATAATAGGTGGCGTTGTCCGCCCGTGCCATAACAGCGCGCTTCCCCCGGAGGTCGTCTATCCGTCTCGACGCGAGAGGGGATCCCTGGCGTATCTCGCCGACCGGGCAGCCCACGCCGAGGCGGCGGAGACCACCACGAACCCGGACGCCGCGACGTACGGCCCGAAGGTCACCGAGGCGTTGGCGGGCAGCCCCGACAGGGCCGGCGTCGTCGATCCCGTGGAGAGGATGAGGGTCCAGACGAAGGCGAGGTGACCCGCGAGTACTCCTGCCGCCATCACCGCCGCCGCCACGGCGAACGCCCCCAGTCGGGTGAACGCGGTCACGGTCACGAGCAGGGCCAGGACGAGCAACCCGAGGAACAGCACCGGGGCGACACTGCGGACGTCGATGATCTCGGTGATGCCCAGACCGGAGATCCGCTCGCCACCGCCGGCGGAAAGCCACGGCAGGAAGAGGCTGAGCAGCGACACCGCCAGGCCGGCGAACGCCATCAGGACCCCGATCCGGTTCCGGACGTGCGGGATCCTCTTGGTGCGTGCGGGGGTCCTGGTCGGGAGGGGCACGCGGTGGGGTGAGGGTGGTGTGTACGGGGGCATGGCGGTCACCCTCCGGGGCGGAGTCGGATGGCGCAGGTGCGTCCGGTTCCATGGTAGGGGCCGGCCCGGACCGGAACGGTGCCGAAACTCACCCCGTTACGTGACCGGGATCGTCAGCGGTGGCGGGTGGTCCGGCGAGTGGGCTCCGCGGCCATCGGATCCTCCGGCCAGGGATGTCGGGGATAGCGGCCCCGCATCTCCGCCCGCACACCGGGATACGCCTCGCGCCAGAAGAACTCCAGGTCGCGGGTCACGCCGAGCGGCCGGCCGGCGGGGGAGAGCAGGTGCACCGTCACGGGTACCCGTTTGTCGCAGATCCGGGGTGAGGAGGTCCACCCGAAGCACTCCTGCAGCTTCACCGCAAGTACGGGGGACGCGTCGGATCCGGGTTCCGGATAGTCGACGCGGTACCACGACGAACTGGGCACCTGCAGGCGATCGGGCACGAGCTCGTCGAACCGGGAGGCCTCCGGCCACGGGAGCAGTCGTCGGAGCGCGCCGCCGACATCGCGCCCCCTGAGCGTGCCGCCTCGCGTCATGGACTCGACCTCCGGCCCGAGCCACTCCGGGAGACGGTCCGCGAGTGCCTCGGCGGACACGTCGGGCCAGGGGGGCCCGAGTTCCCGCCGGGCGAGAGCCAGTCGGAGCCACAGACGTCGGGCGTCGTCGTCGGGTCCGAGCGCGGCCAGGCCACCGGAGCGGACGGCGTCCGCGACGGCCGACGCGGCGGCCTCGGGGCTCGGACGCACGGGGGTGACGGACAGTTCGATCGCGCCGAGCCGTCGGATCCGTCTGGCCGTCACCGCGCCGCCCGCGACGCGGGCCGTCTCCTCGTCGTCGAGTAGCTCCGACGCCGCGCTCTCGGCTCCCGCCCGGCTCAGCGGGGCCGCGGAACGGATCACCGCTCCCGCGTCCCCGGCGGTCCGCCCCGAGGCTCGCGCGACCTCGGCCACCGCGAGCCACTCGTGACCGGCGAGGGCGGAGCCCGGCGGGAGGACCGCCCCGGTGCCCGACGCGAACGTGTACTGCCCACCCCGGCGGCGCGCGACCCGATCGGGGTGCGCGAGGGCCACGATGAGACCGACCGCCTCCTCGAGCGGGGCCTCCTTCCTCCCCCCGCCGGTAGGGACGAGTCGTTCCAGGCGGCGGGCCTCGAGCTCCCAGGTCCGGTTGTCCGAGGCTCGGCCGCCGACCAGGGCCCGCAGGTCCGCCACCAGGTCCCCCGTCGGTGAGCGGCGGCCCGACGTCAGCAGTGCCACCACCTCCGCGGCCCTCGCGCGGCCGACCACGGGGGCGCCGTCGAGCAACGCGCGGGCGTGCCGCGGGTCCGCGGGGACGCGGGACAGGTCCCGCCCGCGTCCGGTGGCCCGGCCCAGCGCGTCGAGCGCGCCCAGTCCCTGCAGGACCCGCTGCGCGCGACGGATCTCCCCCGACGGAGGAGGATCGGTCAGCGCCAGGCCCTCGCCGCGGGGAGCGCCCCAGCAGGCGACGTCCAGGGCGAAGGACGTCAGGTCGGAGGTCGCGATCGCCGGGGTGCGGTGCGGGGTGAGCCGTGAGTAGTCGTCCTCGGACAGGCAGCGCACCGCGATCCCCGGTCCGAGACGTGCCGCGCGTCCCGAGCGCTGGACGCAGGAGTCGCGGGAGGCCGAGACGGTGAGGAGACCGGTCATGTCGCGGGCGGTGTCCCTGCGGGGTTCGCGGTTCAGGCACGCGTCCACCACCACCCGCACCCCGGGAACGGTGAGCGAGGACTCCGCCAGGTCGGTCGAGACCACGATCCGGGGCGGTGGGCCGGCCCCGCCCCGGCCCGGGTGCGGACCCTCGCGGCCGGAGCCCGAGACCACCCGGTCCTGCTCGGCGGCGTCGAGGCCACCGTGCAGTGGCAGGATCTCGGCGCGCCCGCCCAGTCGCGCGGTGAGCGACCGCACCACCCGCTCGATCTCACGCGCCCCGGGGAGGAAGACGAGGGTGTCCGAGCCGCCCGTGGCCACCTCCTCGGCAGTGACGTCCGCCACGTGCTCGAGGAAGCCGTCGGTGACCCCCCGGGCGTCGAGGCGGGGAACGGGCGACGGGCGGTAGCGGATGTCGAGGGGATGCAGGACGGCGGGGAGTTCGATCACCGGCGCCGCCCCGGTGGCGCCCGCTCCGGCGCCGCCCGCTCCGGCGCCCCCCAGCAGGCGGGCGATGCGGCCGGAGTCGAGGGTCGCGGACATCGCCACCACCGGCAGGTCGTCCCGGAGCTGGCGCACCTCGCACAACAGGGCCAGTGCGAGATCGGACTCGACGTCCCGCTCGTGGATCTCGTCGAGCACCACCGCTCCCGCCCCCGTCAGGTCCGGATCGGCGATCAGCCTCCTCACCAGCACGCCCGGTGTCACGAACTCCACGAGGGTGTCCCGGCCGACCCGGGTGTCCCCCCGGACCGAGTACCCCGCCAGGCTGCCGACCTCCGTTCCGGTCAGCGCCGCCAGTCGCCGCGCCGCCGAACGGGCCGCCACCCGCCGGGGCTGGGTGACGACGACCCGTCCCGCGATCCCGTCCGCCGAGGCGACCGCCGGCGGGGCGAGGGTGGTCTTGCCCGTCCCGGGCGGAGCCTGGACCACCGCCGTACCCGCCGTGGCGAGCGCGCGCCGCAGGGCCGGGAGCGCGTCGGTGAAGGGCAGGCCGCGGCCGATCCGGTCCAGATCGAACGGGCTCATCACCCGGTCCCGCCCGACGCCACCATGCTCCCGAGACTAGATGTCCGCGCCGTCCCGCACGGATTCGGCGGCGTTCGCTGTCGGCGTACACGTATCCGCAATGATTCCCCGACCTGCCGCGTTGAACCCTGGTGACGGGCCGACTGCCACTCCTGTGGCTCCGGGCGTCAGACCGGGCCACTACAGTGGTGAACACCCGAGGAATGTGAGGTAGCACGATGTTCGAACGGTTTACCGACCGCGCGCGTCGCGTCGTCGTCCTGGCCCAGGAAGAGGCCCGGATGCTCAACCACAATTACATCGGCACCGAGCACATTCTGCTTGGTCTCATCCACGAGGGCGAGGGAGTGGCCGCCAAGGCCCTCGAGTCCCTGGGGATCTCGCTTGAAGCGGTGCGGAGTCAGGTCGAGGAGATCATCGGCCAGGGCCAGCAGGCGCCCAGCGGGCACATCCCGTTCACGCCGCGGGCCAAGAAGGTCCTCGAGCTGAGCCTGCGCGAGGCGCTGCAGCTCGGCCACAACTACATCGGGACCGAGCACATCCTCCTCGGCCTCATCCGAGAGGGTGAGGGGGTGGCCGCGCAGGTGCTGGTCAAGCTCGGAGCGGACCTCACCCGGGTCCGGCAGCAGGTCATCCAGCTGCTCTCCGGCTACCAGGGCAAGGAGGCGGAGGCCACGGGCGCGCCGGCGGGGACCGGCGGGCGCGAGTCCGGGACGCCGTCGTCCTCGACGGTCCTGGACCAGTTCGGCCGCAACCTCACGCAGGCCGCCATGGAGGGCAAGCTCGACCCGGTGGTCGGCCGCGCCAAGGAGGTCGAGCGCATCATGCAGGTGCTCTCCCGGCGCACCAAGAACAATCCGGTGCTCATCGGAGAGCCCGGCGTGGGCAAGACCGCGGTCGTCGAGGGCCTCGCCCAGGCCATCGTCAACAACGAGGTCCCCGAGACCCTCAAGGACAAGCAGGTCTACTCGCTCGACCTGGGGTCCCTGGTGGCCGGTTCCCGCTACCGCGGTGACTTCGAGGAGCGCCTGAAGAAGGTGCTCAAGGAGATCAATCAGCGGGGCGACATCATCCTGTTCATCGACGAGATCCACACGCTCGTCGGGGCGGGTGCCGCCGAGGGCGCGATCGACGCCGCGTCGATCCTCAAGCCCAAGCTGGCCCGCGGTGAGCTGCAGACCATCGGCGCCACCACGCTCGAGGAGTACCGCAAGCACATCGAGAAGGACGCGGCGCTCGAGCGTCGTTTCCAGCCGGTGCAGGTCCCCGAGCCCAGCGTCGAGTTGTCCATCGAGATCCTCAAGGGTCTACGCGACCGCTACGAGGCGCACCACCGTGTCACCATCACGGACGCGGCCCTGGCCGCGGCGGCCCAGCTGGCGGACAGGTACATCAACGACCGCTTCCTGCCGGACAAGGCGATCGACCTCATCGACGAGGCCGGCGCCCGCATGCGGATCAAGCGGATGACCGCTCCGCCGGACCTCCGGGAGTTCGACGAGAAGATCGCCGAGGCCCGGCGCGAGAAGGAGTCCGCGATCGACGCGCAGGACTTCGAGAAGGCCGCCGGTCTGCGGGACACGGAGAAGAAGCTCATCGCCGAGCGCTCGGAACGTGAGAAGCAGTGGCGTGCGGGCGACATGGACGTGGCCGCGGTGGTCGACGAGGAGCAGATCGCCGAGGTGCTGGGTAACTGGACCGGGATCCCCGTGTTCAAGCTCACCGAGGAGGAGACCACACGTCTGCTCCGCATGGAGGACGAGCTGCACAAGCGGATCATCGGCCAGGAGGACGCCATCAAGGCGGTCTCCCGGGCCATCCGTCGCACGCGGGCCGGTCTCAAGGACCCCAAGCGCCCGTCGGGGTCGTTCATCTTCGCCGGCCCGTCCGGTGTCGGCAAGACCGAGCTCTCCAAGGCGCTGGCCAACTTCCTGTTCGGCGAGGACGACGCGCTCATCCAGATCGACATGGGTGAGTTCCACGACCGCTTCACCGCCTCCCGCCTGTTCGGCGCACCTCCCGGGTACGTCGGATACGAGGAGGGTGGCCAGCTGACGGAGAAGGTCCGGCTCAAGCCGTTCTCGGTGGTCCTGTTCGACGAGATCGAGAAGGCCCACTCCGAGATCTACAACACGCTCCTGCAGGTGCTGGAGGACGGCCGTCTCACCGACGGGCAGGGTCGCATGGTGGACTTCAAGAACACCGTGTTGATCTTCACCTCCAACCTCGGCACGAGGGACATCTCCAAGGCCGTCGGGATGGGCTTCCAGTCCGCCGACAACACCGAGGACGCCTACGACCGGATGAAGCAGAAGGTCAACGACGAGCTCAAGAAGCACTTCAGGCCCGAGTTCCTCAACCGTATCGACGAGATCGTGGTGTTCCACCAGCTCACCAAGGACCAGATCGTCGAGATGGTCGACCTGATGGTCAGCCGCGTGGGCGTGGCGCTCAAGGCCAAGGACATGACGATCGAGATCACGGACCGGGCCAAGGAACTCCTGGCCAAGCGGGGCTTCGACCCGGTGCTGGGTGCGCGGCCGCTGCGTCGCACCATCCAGCGCGAGATCGAGGACACGCTCTCGGAGAAGATCCTCTTCGGTGAGGTCGCGGCCGGCGAGTTGATCACAGTCGACGTCGAGGGTTGGGACGGCGAGTCCGACCAGACGGAGAACGCCAGGTTCACCTTCACCGGGGTCCCGCGGCCGGACGCCGCCGAGTCCCGCGAGGGTGAGGAGATCACCGCGAGTGTCGCTCCGACCGGTGAGGCCGGCCCGGGGGACTCGCTTCCCCCGAGCTCGGGTGGCTTCGCCGGCGGCGCCCCCGGCGGATCCTCGGGTAGTGGTGGGGCGGCTCCCGCCACCACCTAGCCCGAAGTCGCCGCACCACCGCGAGGCGGCCCCCGCTCTTCCGAGCGGGGGCCGCCTCGTCGTCTGCCGGGTCGTAGGCCCCGGGGGCGATCCGGTCGTCAGTCGCGGGCCGCCGGCACCGCCCACAGGCCACCGCCGACCACCACGAGCGGATCACTCGGCTCGTCGTCGAACCAGGCGTCCAGCATCCGCGCGATCACCAGGACGTGGTCGCCCGCCGGCACGAGACGGTCCAGTGCGACCCGTAGTCGCGCCCGCCCGCCGTGGAGGAGAGGCTCGCCGGTCTCGGCCCGGGTCCACAGGGAGTGGTCAGCGAACCTCTGTGCCGCGGGCCCCGAGAACCTCGACGCCAGGTGCCGGTCGGATTCCCCCAGCAGATGGATCACGGCGGTGCGGGCGTCGAGCACCGCGGCCAGGCTGGACGAGGAGATCCCCACGTTGAAGCTCACCAGGGCAGGTTCGGACGACAGGCTGGACGGCGACGACGCGGTGAACCCCACCGGGCCGTCGGCGCCGTCGAGGGTGATGATCGTGACTCCGGCGGGATGCAGTCGCATCGCCCGACGGTGGGTCTCCGCCGAGACGCTCTGGCGGTCGGAGGACAGGCTTCGTTCGGTCATGCCAGAAGTCTGGAGGCTCGTGCTACGGATGTCGAACGTTCTGCTCGTGCTGACGCGAAGTGGGTGACGCCACCGTCACCACGTCAGGACACCGACAACAAGCGTGCGGGCAGCGCGCTCGTAGGGTCCGCGGAGATGGCGTCGAGCGCCACCGCCATGGCCGCCACCTGTTGGATCCGCCCTCCCGCCGTCGACACCCTGAGTTCGGGCGCTTCTCCCGGCAAGGGGGTCTCCCGCGAGGCGCTCAGAACGGGGCCCAGGTATCGCGGGTGGTCGGTGAAGGCCTGGCCGCAGAGCACCACCGAATCCGGGCGGGTGATGGTCGAGAGCAGCCCCACCAGGCGGCCGAGTACCGTGGCCCGCTCGACGAGGATCGCCTCGGCCACCGGATCGCCGGGTGCGCGTGCGGCGAGTTCCACCACCGACCCGACGGGGATGCCGCGGGCGGCCGCGGCGCGGACCAGTCCGGAATCGCCCACCACGTCCGTGAGGCCGCCTCCGCGGTCGTCGAGGTACGTGGTGGGCCCCACGGGCAGGTGCGCCAGTTCGGCCGAGCCGGCGCGCGGCAGGTGTACGGCGCCGTCGATCACCAGGGCGGAGCCGAGATGCTCCCGGGCGTAGACGACGAGCGTCGTCCCGGTGTGTGTCTCATGCCCCACGAGGAGTTCCGCCGCGGCCATGGCCTCGACGTGCGGGGCCACCGAGAACGGCACCCCGAGCCGATCGGCGAACAGCTCGGTCACCGGGACGTCCCGCCACCCCAGCAGGTCGTGGTCGACCCTGCCCGGGGAGGTGATCCTGGCCGCCGTGGCCACACCACCCCAGACGAGCCGACGTCCACGGTGGCCGTCGAGAAGACGGAACGCGATCGCGGACAGCTCGTCCGCGATCTGCTCCGGATCCCGGCCCGGGGTGGGGATCGCGAACTCGGACAGGATCCGGCAGGCGAGGTCACTGATCGCCACGACGCAGCGGCTGAGGCCGACGTGGACGGCCACCACCACCGGCCCGCCGGGATCGATCTCGACAGGGATGCTCGGTCGACCGACGGAACCGTCGTGCATGAGTTCCGGCCGCTCGCGGATGACGCCGGCGGACAGCAGCGCTGCCGTGGCGCGGCCGACCGTCGCCACCGACAAGCCCGTGGACGCTGCCACCTCCGGGCGGGTGACGGGCCCCCGGAACCGGATCGTGCGCATGACCCGGGCCGCGCTCACATCGGACAAGCGCAGGACAGGGGCGGCAGATCGGGTGGTCATGACGAGCAGGGTAACACAGGCTATAGACCGATCGGTCTACTCTGGTTAAGGGTATCGATCCTCGTCACGCCAATTGTGGCTCCACGCCACCGCCCGGTCCCACGATGAGTCGGTCCGCAGTCCGATCCCAGACCCCCAGGAGCCGTCAGTGGCCACCGACCCCATACGTCCACACGCCGAGCCGGCCGACCAGGCCGATCAGGCCGACCAGACGAAGACCCATCTCCACTGGTTCCTGCCCACGTACGGGGACTCACGCCACCTCGTCGCCGGGGGACACGGCACGTTCATGTCGGGGGACCGTCCGGCGACGCTGTCGTACCTGCGGCAGATCGTCGCGGCGGCCGAGCACAACGGGTTCGAGTCGCTTCTCACCCCGACCGGCGCATGGTGCGAGGACGCCCTGATCACCAGCGCGCTGCTCGCCGAGTCGAGCGACCGCATCAAATTCCTCGTCGCGCTGCGCCCGGGCCTCATGGGCCCCACCCTCGCCGCGCAGATGGCGGCCACCTTCCAGTGGCAGACCGGGGGCCGACTGCTCCTCAACGTGGTCACCGGAGGCGAGTCGCGGGAGCAACGCGCCTACGGAGACTTCCTGGACAAGGAGGCGAGATACGCCCGGGCCGACGAGTTCCTCGACATCGTGCGCGGACTGTGGCGATCCGGGGAGGCCCTGACCTACCGGGGCGACCACCTCGCCGTCGTCGACTCCGTCCTGGCGCGGCGGCCCGACCCGGTCCCGCCGATCTTCTTCGGCGGCTCCTCCGCTGCCGGGATCCGTGTCGCCGCGCGCCACGCCGACACGTACCTGACCTGGGGCGAACCGCCGGCCGCGGTCGCCGAGAAGCTCGACCGGGTCCGGGTCGCCGCGGCCGCCCACGGTCGGAGCCCGTCGTTCGGGATCCGGCTGCACGTGATCTCCAGGGACACCTCGGAGCAGGCGTGGGCCGAGGCGGACCGACTACTGGCGGGGATCGACCCCGCGGACGTCGCGCGCGTCCAGGCCTCGCTGACCGCCAGTGAGTCCGAGGGGCAACGCCGCATGCTCGACCTCCACGGCGGCCGGACCGACTCCCTGGAGATCTCACCCAACCTGTGGGCCGGCGTCGGACTGGTCCGTGGAGGGGCGGGCACCGCGCTGGTCGGTTCCCACGAGGAGGTCGCCGACCGGATCGCCGAGTACGCGGCGCTCGGACTCAGCCACTTCGTCCTGTCCGGGTACCCGCATCTGGAGGAGTCGTACCACTTCGGGGAGGGCGTGCTGCCCGTCCTCGCCCGTCGAGGACTGCGGTCGACGGGTGAGGGCCGCCGGGAGACGGTCTCGGTCCCGTTCGCCACGGCCGAACCCGCGTTCGCCCGCGGGTGAGGAGCAGGAGGAGAAGACCACCATGACCACTGTTCTCACCGCGTCAACGCCCGGGGCCCCGGTCGCCACGGCGGGCCCGACCCCGCAGAACCGGACGCCCCGGTCCCCGGGGCGCCGCGTCGCGAGGCCCCGCAGGGCCCTCCGCGGCATGACATGGCTGCGCTGGCTCAGCCCCGTCGTGCTGATCCTGATCTGGCAGATCGCCGGCGCCACGGGCCTCCTGCCGGAGCGGATCCTTCCCGCCCCGCAGCTGATCGCCTCCTCGGCGCTGGAGCTCATCGCCTCCGGCGAACTCGCGGACGCGCTGGCGGTCTCGGGCGTCCGCGTGGCCCAGGGGTTCGTCCTGGGGGCCGTGGCCGGACTGGTCCTCGGGGTGATCGTCGGGACCTCGCGGGTCGCGGACGCCCTCGTGGACCCCCCGCTGCAGATGCTGCGCGCGCTTCCCCACCTCGGGCTGATCCCGCTGTTCATCCTGTGGTTCGGCATCGGCGAGACCCCCAAGGTGCTCCTCATCGCACTCGGGGTGGTGTTTCCCATCTACCTCAACACCGCGTCGGGATTGCGGCAGGTGGATCCCAGGCTGCAGGACATGGCCACGGTCTTCGGATTCAGCCGGCGCCAGCGACTGACGGAGGTGATCCTGCCGTCGATCGCGCCCCAGGTCCTGGTGGGCGTGCGCCAGTCGCTCGCGATCGCCTGGCTGACCCTCATCGTGGCCGAGCAGCTCAACGCGACCAACGGCATCGGTTACCTCATCATGAACGCCCGTGACTACTTCCGCATCGACGTGATCATCGTCGGCCTAGTCGTGTACGCGCTGCTGGGGATCCTCACCGACGCGATCGTGCGCGTCGCCGAGGCCCGCGCACTGCGCCACTACCGATGACCACCGCCCAGCGCACATGACCACCGTCCAGCGATCAGGAGCCCCAGGAATGCCCACCACCCTCGCCCCCGCGGGCGCGCTCCGCGGTGTCACCCGCAGCTTCGGCGACACCACCGTTCTCCGGAACCTCGACCTGACCATCCCTCGAGGCGACATCGTCGCCCTGCTCGGCCGGAGTGGCAGCGGGAAGTCGACCGCGCTGCGCATACTGGCCGGACTCGACCGGGATCTCGAGTCGGGCGACGTCCACATCGACGGCCCGCCGGCTGTCGTGTTCCAGGATTCCCGTCTGCTGCCCTGGCGGACCGTGGCCGAGAACGTCCGGCACGGTCTCAACAGGGTCGAGGTCGGCCGCGGGGAGAAGTCGGACCGGGTCACCGAGATCCTCGCCGAGGTGGGCCTGGAGGGCCGAGAGGGTGCCTACCCCGGAGAACTCTCCGGCGGCCAGGCGCAGCGGACCTCGCTCGCCCGGGCGCTCGTCGCGGAGCCTGCGCTGCTGCTGCTCGACGAGCCCTTCGGCGCGCTCGACGCCCTCACCCGGCGGACCATGCACCGACTCCTGCTGAGGCTGTGGACCCACCACGGCTTCGGGGTCCTGCTGGTGACGCACGACGTCGACGAGGCGGTGTCTCTGGCCGACCGGGTGCACGTCCTGGACGACGGCGGCATCGGCCACACCGTGACCATCGACCTGCCCCGCGGTGGGGGCGAGACGGGCCGCCACCGCCGCTCTCTCCTCGACGCGTTGGGCGTCGACCACACAGACGAGGACCACTCGATATGACCACCACGCTCTCCCCGATCCACCGACGCCCCGCGATCCCTGCCGTTCTGCTGGCGCTGGCGCTGGCGTTGATCGTGCTGCTCGTCGGCGCCGGGTGCGCCACCCGCGACTCCGAGGCCGCGGCCCCGGTGCCCGACCGGGTCGATCTCGCGGACCTGTCCGGCCTCGTCCTGCGCGTGGGGGACCAGAAGGGTGGCACGCAGGCCCTGCTCACCGCGGCGGGAGAGCTCGATGATCTCCCGTACGAGATCGAGTTCTCCACGTTCACCTCCGGCCCGCCCCAGGTGGAGGCGCTCAACGCGGGGCAGATCGATCTGGCCGTGACGGGTAACACCCCGCCGGTCTTCGGGGCGGCCGCGGGGGCGCGGGCGTCGATCGTCTCGGCCTACGCCAACGGGGGTGAGGGGGACCGGATCCTCGTCCCCGGTGACTCTCCCGTTCGGTCCGTGGCGGACCTCGCGGGCCGGAAGGTCCTGGTGGCCAAGGGCACGTCGGCGCACGGGCATCTCCTGCTGCAGCTCCGCGGTGCCGGGGTCTCGCCGGAGTCCGTCGAGATGGTCTTTCTCCAGCCGGCCGAGGCGGGTTCCGCCTTCGCGCGCGGTGACGCCGACGCGTGGGCCATCTGGGATCCGTACACGGCCATCACGCAGACCACGACGGATGCCCGGACCATCGCGACGGCGGCGGAGGCGTCCAACGGCTTCTGGTTCGGGCTCGCCTCCCACGACGCCCTCGCCGACGCGCGACGTCAGACCGCGATCGCCGACCTCCTGGTCCGACTCGCCGAGGCGGGGACCTGGACGGCACAGAACCCAGCGCAGTGGGCCGCGTTCTACGGGGAGGCCGTGGGACTGACCCCGGAGGCCGCCGAACTCTCGCAGAGTCGCAGTACCCGCAGACCGGTGGCGCTCGCGGACACGGTGGAACGCGAACAGCAACTCGCAGACGTGTTCACCGAGGACGGACAGATCGACCCCGTGGACATCGAGGCCCTGGTCGACGACAGGTACGCGGATGTGCTCGGGTCGGTGGTCGGGCCCGTGCCCGGGAGGTAGCGACCCGGTCGGGTGACCGGTCGGTCGGTGCGGTCGGACCGTCTGGTCGGGTCAGGAGGAGACCGTGGACCAGAGGGTGGTGATCGCACTCCACCCGACCATGCCCACAGTGGAGTAGAGCAGTGCCCACAACGCACAGCCGACCACCACCGCCGGCAGGTACCGGGTCAGCGGCATGCGGGTGAACCCGGCGGAGAAATTGATCGCCGTCTGCACACCCACGGTGAGGAACGACAGCGGTACCGCGACCACGCCGTAGCGTGCGGACAGTTTCTGCGCGCGTTGCATGTGCCGGCCCTCCAGGTGGCGGGCGACCCTGTCGCTCAGCCTGCCGCCGCTCAGCGCGCCGCGGCCCAGCCAGTAGGTGGCGTTGGCGCGCAGCATCACGATGACGAAGAGCAGGCCGAAGGCGATCGGATACGGCTGTTCCGCGATCCGGTCCACGTGAGATGACGGGGTGCGCCGGCGGAGGTGCCGGGCGTCAGGCGGACGGTGCGACGTCCAGCACGACGTCGAACTCGAGAAGGGTGGCCCCCTCGGCGACGGGCTTGCCGTGCTGGCCGGCGTGGGCGGTCCGGGCGTCACCATCACGCCAGGCGGCGAAGGACGCCTCGTCCTCCCAGGTGGTCACCACGAAGTAGCGGTCCTCGCCGGCGGTGGGGCGCAGCAGTTGGAAACCGAGGAAGCCGGGGGAGTTCTCCACGGTGTGGGCGCGCTCGGCGAAGCGACGCTCCAGTTCGGGTCCGGCCTGACTCGGTACGGACAGGGCATTGATCTTGACGACGGCCATGTAGGTGAGCCTACGCTTCGTCGCGGCGATCCCGGTCGGTCAGCCCGGCAGGGAATAGATATCGCCGGCCCTCACCATCAACCCGTCGGCCACGAGCGAGTCGAGAGCCCGTTCGCGCTGGGCCGGATCGGGCCACACCGCGTCGAGCCGGTCCCGTCCCGCCGTGCCGTCGCCGTCGCGCAGGACGTCGAGGAGTAGTCCGCGGACCTGGCGATCGGTTCCGACGAAGGTCTGGGTGCGGCGCCGTGGCCCGTCCCATTCGGGCCTACCGGCGGCCAGCCACGCGCACGACGGGGCCAGGGGGCAGTCGTCGCATCGCGGCGCCCGGGCCGTGCAGACCAACGCGCCGAGCTCCATCAGGGCCACGGAGAAGGCGACCGCCCGTTCGCGGCCCGGCGGCAGCAGGGCGTCGACCGCCGAGAGGTCCCGACGGGCGGACGGCGGCCCCGCCTCGGCCGCCCCTCCCACCGCCCGGGCGACGACCCGCCGCACGTTGGTGTCGACCACCGGGACGCGTTGGCCGTGGGCGAAACACGCCACCGCGCGGGCGGTGTAGTCGCCGACCCCGGGGAGGCCGAGCAGGTCGTCGACGTCGGTGGGGACCTCGCCACCGTGCTGTTCGACGACGGCGAGCGCGCATTCCCGCAGTCGGAGGGCACGGCGCGGGTAACCGAGTTTGCCCCACATCCGGATGACCTCGGCGGCCGGCGCCGCGGCGAGCTCGGCCGGGCCGGGCCACCGCTCGAGCCACGCCCGCCAGACGGGCTCCACGCGGGCGACAGGGGTCTGCTGACTCATGACCTCGCAGAGCAGGATCTCCCACGCACCGACCTCCGGCCCGCGCCAGGGCAGGGGGCGCCCGGCGCGCTCGAACCAGGACAGCAGGGCAGAGGGGTCGACAGAGGTCACCGTGCGCCCGTCAGACCGCGGTGTGCACAATATGAGTCATGCCTCATACCGATCCCATCAAGGCCTGGGCCTCCCTCCGTGACGGTAACCATCGATTCGTCGGGGGCGAGATGCGTCATCCCGGTCAGAATACCGAGCACCGCCAGACCCTGGTCGCCGCGCAGAACCCCAAGGCCGTGCTCTTCGGGTGCTCGGACTCCCGGGTCGCCGCGGAGATCATCTTCGACCAGGGACTCGGGGACCTCTTCGTGATCCGAACCGCGGGCCACATCAGCGATTCGGCGGTGCTCGGGTCGATCGAGTACGCGGTCCACGTGCTCGAGACCCCGTTGATCGTGGTTCTCGGCCACGACAGCTGCGGAGCCGTCAAGGCCACGGTCGACGCGCTCAACACCGGGGAGATCCCTCCCGGTTTCCTGCGGGACGTCGTCGAGAAGGTCTCGCCCTCGATCCTCAACGGGCGTCGCGAGGGACTCAGTGCGATCGACGATTTCGAGGCCCGACACGTCCTCGAAACCGGCCAACTTCTCAAGCAGCGGTCCAAGATCATCAGCGACCGGATCGACGAGGGGAGGTTGGCCATCGTCGGCGTCACCTACAAGCTCTCCGACGGCCACGCGTACCTGCGCAGCGTGTTGGGAGATGTCGACGACATCCCCCACGGCCCGGGTGAGGAGATGATCGCGGTCTAGGGACACGCCGCGAGGGGGATCGGGTGCGGCGCCGACCCGGCTCTAGAGTTGGACCCGTGCACGAACCCCAGGGCTCCCTTCCGCGCGAGGTCTATGTGCGTCGCCGCGTCGCCGCGGTCGCCATAGCGGTCGTCGCGGTCCTGGCCGTGGTGCTGGCACTCTTCCTCGCCTCCAGGGACAGTGGCACGGACACCCAGGACTCGGCGACCGGCGGCGAGGTCGACTCGGCCGAGCCGGCCACCACCACCGAGACCACGACCACGGAGACCACCCGGGACGACGGCGGCGCCTCGCGGGGCCGGTGCGCGGACGAGGACCTGAGCCTGGAGGTCTGGCCCGCCGAGCCCAACGTCGCGGTGGGGCAGGATGTCCGGTTCTTCGTCAACATCCTCAACACCTCCGACACCACGTGCGATCGCGACCTCTCCGAGGCGCCGCTGTCCTTCGAGGTCTACCGTCTGGACACCAACGTCAAGGTGTGGTCGAGCATCGACTGCACCACCCCCCGTGAGGACGACGAGGTGGAGCTCCGCCCCGGTGAGCCCGAGCCCCGCCAGATCGACTGGACCGGCCGCCGTTCCGCGGAGGGCGCCTGCACGGAAGCGGACCGGACCCCTGTCGAGGTCGGCGCCTACCAGGTGTACGCGCTGGTCGGGAACGTCTTCAGCCCGGCGGCCACCTTCAACGTGGTCGAGGGAGGCTGACCCCGGGCGGCGGGCCCCTCTGCCCCTGGGACGACCCCGGCGCTAGGACGACCCCAGGCCGGTCAGCCACTGACGAAGGTGCCTGGCCCAGAGGGCTCCGACGCCCTCCACGTCCGCGAAGTCGGTCTGTTCGGCGGCGAGCAGTGCCGGCACCGAGCCGAATCGCTCCACCAGGGCCGAGATCTGCACGGGTCGGAGCCTGGGGATGTGGGCGAGCATCCGGTGTCCACGTGCGGTGACGTGCTCGTCCAGGTCCTCTGGCTCGGCGGGCAGGCCGAGGCAGCGCGCGACGGGGCCGGGCAGGAGGAGATCGGCGTCACTCAGCGCCGCCAGTCGCTCGAGCCCGGTCGCCACCTGCTCGGCGGTGGGGACCGTGCTCCCTTCCGCGGGATCCACCGCGACGTGGTCGGCGACGAGGCCCCACAGTTCGTTCGGGGTGTCGGCCAGCAACTCCTCGAGCTGGAGTGTGGTCTGGCGCCCGTACTCGCCCATCTCCACCGCGAGCTCGGCGAGTTCGGCACCCAGACGGTCCAGCCGGACCAGCCGTTGGGCCATCGTCACGACGTCGCGGACGGACGCGTACCCGCCGAGCTCCGCGCGGTCGAGCCGGTCGCGGGCCCGGGCGGTGCGGGCGCCGTGTCGCTCCATGGTGGCCACCGTCTGGTCCGCCCGGGCCAGCAGGACCACGGGGTCGGCCAGGACGCGGGCCTGCCCGCCCGCGTAGACGGTCACCGTCGTCATCGAGGCGGAGACCGCCACCGACGGGACACCGGTGTGCAGGGCGGTCCGTTCGGCCGCGCGGTGCCGGGTCCCGGTCTCGACCGCCGGCAGGGTGGGATCGGGCACGAGGTGGACGTTGGCGTGGGTGATCCGCTCGCCGTCCGAGGACAGGACCACGGCTCCGTCCATCTTGCTCAGTTCGCGCAGCCTGGCCGGTGTGAACTCGACGTCCAGCGTGACACCGCCGTCGCATATCTCCCTGACGGCGGGGTCATCGCCCAGCACGATGAGACCACCGGTGCCGCTGCGACGGATGCGGTCCAGTGCCTCACGCAGCGGGGTGCCGGGGGACAGGCGCCGGAGGACGGCCCGGACGGGTGCGTCGACGGGGGTCCCGTCCGTGGCGCGGGGGGCCAGGGCGGACGTCTCAGTGCCCCTCTGCGTGGGTCTCGACCGGGCGGGTGTACTCGTCGCTGGGCGGGACCTCGGCGATGACGGCGGCGGACATCTCGATCTGATCGCCGTTGGAGAACGACACGGTGGCGGGTACAGAGGTCCCGATCCGGAGGTCGTCGGAGTCGGGCAGCGTGGCGGTGCTGCGCTCGACACAGAGGTCGTCCCGCGCGGGGACGGGCTCGACGTCGGCCGCCGGCGAGACGATCAGGGAGCATCCGCGTTCCAGCGGCTGTGTCTCGCCGAGCTGCGCCTCCATCCCGTCGATCTCGATCCGGTCGAGGGAGATCGACTCGCCCATGCCGGTCCCGGTGAAGGAGGCGGCGAACCCGAGACGCGCCTCGCCCTCCTCGGGGAGGACCACCACGAGATCGTTGACGTGGAGCTCGCCCGCGGAACCCTGCCCGCCGTCCACCGCGGCGACCTGGTTGGCCGTCTGGGAGACCTGCCCGGCGCCACACGCGGACAAACCGACGGCGGTACCCACGGCCAGGACTACGAGCGCGGTGCGGCGCAGGCCGGTGTTCGGTGAAGTCACGTCAGGCTCCTCGGGGGATGGTCGTTCTCAGGCCGGTCTCATCGTAGTCCACGGCTGGTCGTGACCGGCGTCAGAGTGCGCTCCCGGCACCCCCCGGATGCGGCGCCCCCGCCGTACGGGTTTCTGACCTGCACAAACGGAAAACCCCAGCGCTGAGGGCGTGCTAAGATGTCTCAGTCGAAAGGGGAAAGCCACTCATGGAGTTCAAGGTCGGCGACACTGTCGTCTACCCGCATCACGGCGCCGCTAGTATCCAGGCGATCGAGATGCGGACGGTCAAGGGCACCGAGAAGGAATACCTCGTCCTCAAGGTTTCACAGGGCGATCTCACGGTCCGGGTTCCGGCCGAGAACGCCGAGTACGTGGGCGTGCGTGACGTGGTCGACGAGGCGGGGCTCGACAAGGTCTTCGACGTCCTGCGCACTGAGCACGCCGAGGAGCCGACCAACTGGTCCCGCCGGTACAAGGCGAACGGCGAGAAGCTGGCCTCGGGGGACGTGAACAAGGTCGCCGAGGTCGTCCGCGATCTGTGGCGTCGTGACCTGGACCGTGGTCTGTCCGCCGGTGAGAAGCGGATGCTCGCGAAGGCACGGCAGGTGCTGGTGGGCGAACTCGCGTTGGCCGACCGCGCCGATGAGCACCGCGCCGACGAGCTCCTCGAGCAGGTGCTGTCCGCCGCCACCCCCGCCTGACGCGACCGCGGGGGTGACTCGATCCGCGCAGGAGCTCAGTGATGGCAGTGGCCACCCGCCCCCCACGGGCAGGGTGGCCGCCGTCGTTCCCGCGGCGGGCTCCGGACTGCGCCTGGGTGCGGGGGTCCCCAAGGCCTTCGTCGAGCTGTCGGGTCGGACCATGCTCGAGCGGGCCGTCTCCGGTCTGTTGGCGAGCGGGGCGGTCGACGACGTCGTGGTGGTGGTCCCCGAGGACCGGGTCGCGGAGTCGGAGCTGCTGCTCGCGCCTCTCCGGTCCGGCGAACACCTCGTTCTCGTTGCGGTGGGCGGGCCGCAACGCACCGACTCGGTCCGTAACGGTCTGGCGGTCCTCACCGCCACCCTCGAGGGGTCGGGGTCGCCGGTCCACGACGTCGTGCTGGTCCACGACGCGGCACGCTGCCTGACCCCGGCCGCTCCGATCCTCCGGGTGGTGGAGGCGGTCCGATCGGGCGAGGGTGCGGTGGTCCCCGTCCTCCCCGTGGTCGACACCGTCAAGGAGGTCGACGCCGCCGGTTACGTGGTGGGCACGCCCGATCGCGGAGCTCTCCGAGCCGTTCAGACGCCGCAGGGCTTCGCGCCCTACGTGCTGCTGGCGGCCTACGATGCGGCCGGTGACGTGGCCACCGACGACGCCGGCCTGGTGGAGCGGCTGGGCAGGAGGGTGGCAACCGTGGCGGGTGATCCGCTCGCCTTCAAGATCACCACCGCGTCGGACCACGCGCGCGCCCAGGAGGAACTCCGTGACCAGCACGGGTTCCACGCACGCGAGAACCCGGAGGACCGTCCCGTGACCGGACCCGTGACCCCCCGCGTCGGTATCGGCACCGACGCCCACCAGGTTCAACCCGGCAAGAAGTGCATGATGGCCTGCCTGCATTTCCCCGACGACGACGGGTGCGAGGGCCACTCCGACGGAGACGTGGTGGCCCACTCACTGGTCGACGCGCTGTTGTCCGCCGCCGGTCTCGGCGACCTCGGAACCCTGGTCGGCACCGGACGCCCCGAGTACGACGACGTCTCCGGTGAGCGTCTCCTGCGTGAAGCGGTGGCGGAGGTGACCGGCCAGGGGTGGACGATCGGTAACGCCGCCGTGCAGATGGTCGGTAACCGACCCAAGATGGGCCCGCGGCGGCTCGAGGCCCAGGACACCCTCTCGGCGATCATCGGCGCCCCGGTGTCCGTCTCGGCCACCACGACCGACGGGATGGGCTTCACCGGCCGCGGCGAGGGGGTCTCTGCGGTGGCGACGGCTCTGCTGTTCCGGAGCTGACGAAGCGGGCACGAGGAGGCGTCACCGGTAGACTCGATCCCCGTGACGCTCCAGCTGTACGACACCGCCACCCGCTCCCTCCGGGAGTTCACCCCTGTCCGGGAGGGTCACGCGTCGGTCTACCTCTGTGGAGCCACCCCGCAGTCCGTGCCGCACATCGGCCACGTCCGGTCGGGGGTCGCCTTCGACATCCTGCGCCGATGGCTGCTGGGATGCGGTTACGACGTGGCGTTCGTCCGCAACGTCACGGACATCGACGACAAGATCCTCACCAAGGCCGCGGAGAACGGGCGGCCGTGGTGGGAATGGGTCGCCACGCACGAGCGGGAGTTCACCAGGGCCTATGACGCGCTGGGCGTCCTGCCGCCGTCCACGGAGCCCCGGGCCACCGGACACGTCACCCAGATGATCGACTACATGGAGCGGCTCATCGAGCGCGGTTACGCGTACCCGGCCGAGGGCAGCGTGTACTTCGACGTCGCGGCCTGGTCGGCCGCCCCCGAAGGCGACTACGGGCACCTCTCGGGACACCGGCTCGACGAGGTCGACCAGGGCGAGGGGGCCGACCTGCGGGGTAAACGAGACCCCCGCGATTTCGCGCTGTGGAAGGCGGCCAAACCCGGGGAGCCGAGCTGGCCGACCCCGTGGGGAGAGGGCCGGCCCGGCTGGCACCTCGAGTGTTCGGCGATGGCCACCTGGTACCTCGGTCACACCTTCGACATCCACGGCGGCGGCCTGGACCTGCAGTTCCCTCATCACGAGAACGAGGCCGCCCAGTCCCACGCGGCCGGTGACGGCTTCGCCCGGTACTGGCTGCACAACGGGTGGGTGACCATGGCCGGGGAGAAGATGAGCAAGTCGCTGGGTAACGTCCTCAGCGTCCCGAACATCCTCACCGTGGTGCGCCCCGTCGAGCTGCGCTACTACCTCGGCAGTGCCCACTACCGGTCCATGCTCGAGTACTCACCGGAGGCGTTGCAGGAGGCCGCTGCCGGATACCGCAGGATAGAGACCTTTATCCGGCGCGTGGCCGAGGTCGTCCCGGAGATACCCGTCGGCGAGTGGACCGACGGATTCGCCGCGGCGATGGACGACGATCTCGGGGTCCCGGCCGCGCTGGCGGAGATCCACGGCGCGGTGCGCAGGGGGAACACGGCCCTGGCCGCCGGTGATCACGACTCGGCGCTGTCCGCCGCGTCGGCCGTCCGGGCCATGACGGCGGTGCTGGGCGTGGATCCCCTCGACCCCCACTGGGTGGCCGCCGGCGGCGGCGACGACGCCGCGACCACCGCGCTCGACTCGCTCGTGCGCGCAGAACTCGAGGCGCGCGACATCGCGCGCTCGAATAAGGACTTCGCCACCGCCGACGCGATCCGGGACCGACTGGTCGCGGCCGGCGTCGAGGTGACAGACACCGCGGACGGCCAGAAATGGTCGCTCGCCAATCGGAAGGACTGACATGGCGGGCAATTCGAGCCGACGCGGGGCGATCCGCAAGACCGGCACCAAGAAGGGCCAGGTCGTCGGATCCGGCGGCCAGCGGCGACGGGGTCTCGAGGCCCGGGGGGCCACGCCCAAGGCGGAGGACCGCACGTATCACTCCGCACACCGCAAGGCCAAGGCCGCCTCGCGGAAGGCGGAGACGGCCCAGCAGCGCCGCCGGCACGCCCAGAAGCAGGCCGACGGCCCCGAATACGTGGTCGGGCGCAATCCGGTGGTGGAGTGTCTCCGGGCCGGCGTGCCCGCGACCGCCCTGTACGTGGCGGTCGGCTCGGAGGCCGACGAGCGACTGACCGAGGCCGTGCACCTGGCCGCCAACAAGGGCATCTCGATCCTCGAGGTGCCGCGCACCGATCTCGACCGCATGACGAGCAACGGCATGCACCAGGGCATCGGCCTGCAGGTGCCGCCGTACCAGTACACCGACCCCAAGGACCTCCTCGACATCGCGATGGGGTCGTCGAGCCCCGCGCTGTTGGTCGCCCTCGACAACATCACAGACACCCGCAACCTCGGGGCCGTCATCAGATCGACGGCCGCGTTCGGCGGCCACGGCGTCCTGATCCCCGAGCGGCGCAGTGCGTCCATCACGGCAGTCGCGTGGCGTACCTCCGCGGGCGCTGCGGCCCGGCTGCCCGTCGCGCGTGCGACCAACCTCAACCGGACGCTTCTGGACTGGGCGAAGTCCGGAGTGCAGCTCGTGGGCCTGGACGCTGACGGCGACACCACCCTGGACAGTTACGACGGCACCGGGCCCACGGTCGTGGTGGTGGGCTCCGAGGGCAAGGGGCTCTCGCGGCTCGTGCGCGAGAACTGCGACTCGATCCTCTCGATCCCGATCTCCGGCGGGGTGGAGAGCCTCAACGCCTCGGTCGCGGCCGGAGTGGTGCTCTCCGAGTTCGCCCGCCAGCGTCGCGTGAAGGGCTGACGGGGCCCGCACGTCCCACTCAGGCCAGCGGGCGACGTGGCGACCGGCAGCGGTCGAACGTCGCCCGCGCGTACTCCCACGTCTCCTCCCCGTAGTAGAGGTGGCCGACGATCATGTAGAGCCCGGCGAACCGCTGGTAGGCCCACGCCCTGTCGAGAAAGGTCTCGTCGATCCTGCCGACGTAGCGCGCGAGCACCTCGTCGACGAAACGCGGGCCGTACTCGTACAGTTCGGCGAAGTCCACCGCCGGGTCGCCGAGGCACATGTCGGTGAAGTCGATGAGCCCCAACCGGCCCGGGGACGTGCGCGCATCCCAGTAGAGATGGCGCACGTAGACGTCGTTGTGCAGGAGGACCCGCGGGAGCAGGGTGGACTGGAGCGCGGCGACCTCGTCGCAGATCTCCCGCGCCGTCCGCATCTCGTCCTCGGTGAACACCGCCGGGAGGTCGTTGGCCACGATCCCCCGCACGAAGTCCAGGTTCTCGGGTTGGTAGGAGTCCGGGACCCGGTCGAGCGGCGGGACCGACGTGTCGGCCCCGTGGAGCGCGGTGAGCAGTGCCCCGAGTTGGCCGGCGATCATCGTCCTGTCCGTCGTGGGCAGGGAACGGAGCAGGTCAGGGGTGAGCCGGTCCCCATACACCAGGGGGTACCCGGCGAATCCGCCGTCCGGGGGGACGTGCGTGTACCGGGGTATGGCGGCGTCGACACCGGCCGAGAGGTGGTCGAGGACCGCTGCCTCGTGGGGGAGACGCGCGAGCGCCTGCTCGTCCGTGGGGAACCGGAACACCAGGTCCCGGTGCCCGAGCGAGTCGGCGCCGCGGCAGCCGTGGCACATCACCACCACGTGGTCCCAGCCCTCGTCGATCCACTGCGACGACTCCCAGGCGAGGGCGGGGAAGGCGGCGCGGATCGCGTCGAGCGCAGCGCCGCGGTCGGCCGGGGAGACGGGGTCGTACGGGGCGACGGTGTCGTCGGCGGCGGCGGCGGAGCGGGGGTCGCGGTGAGGGTCGGGATCGACGGGCACCCGTCCGACGGTAGTCACACGGGCCGGACGGCGCTCAGCGCCGGAGCGCGGCGACCGCCCGGCACGCCAGGTAGATGACGAAGGAGATCGTGGTGACGAACACCGAGACCGGGACGCCGGGGGCGAGCGAGAGCAGCATTCCGCCGATCGCCGCGATCTGGGCGAACACGATGGTCAGGGCGATCGCCCGCCCGGGGCTCGACGTCACCGCGGCGGCGGCCGCGGCCGGGGTGATGAGCAGGGAGAGCACGAGCAGCGCTCCCACCACCTGAACCGCCTGGGCGGCCGCGAGCCCGACCAGGACCGCGAAGACGAGGTTGAGCGCGCGCACGGGAACGCCCCGGGCCTCGGCGACCTCGGGGTCCGCGGAGGAGAAGACCAGCGGCCGGTAGAGAGCGACCAGCGTGACGCAGATGATCGCCGCGACCACCGCCATCTGGATCACACCGTGTTCGGACACGCCCACGATCTGCCCGGTGAGCAGCGAGAAACTGGTTCCGGACCGGCCCGGGTAGAGGTGGATGAACAGCACCGCCATACCGAGCCCGAACGCCATCACCACACCGATCGAGCTGTCGCGTTGGGAGGCGCGCGTCCCCATCAGGCCGAAGATCAGCGCGGCCACCACCGATCCGAGGATCGCGCCCAGGCCGAGATTCAGGCCGAACAACAGGGCGGCGGCGGCCCCGGTCAGGGCGAGTTCGCTGGCCCCGTGCACGGAGAACGACATCTGCCGCATCACGATGAACGGCCCGATCGCCCCGGCCAACAGACCGAGTAGCGCGATCGCCACCAGACCGTAGATCACGAAGTCCTGACGCAACAGGTGTGCGGTGACCTCGGTGTCGGCGATCGACCTGGCGATCTCGAGTAGGCGGTCCATGCTCAGGCTCCGTGCGCGGGGTGGGCGTCGTCGTGGTGGGGATGACCGGCCGGCCAGGGTTCGGCGCACAGGTGCTGGGTGTCGCCCACCACGATGATCTGCCCGCGAACCCGCAACACCTCGACGGGTGAGGAGTAGAGGTCGGTCATGACCTCGCTGGTGAACACCTCATCGGGGGTGCCGATCCGGTGACGGCCGTCCACCAGGTAGACGATCCGATCCACCATCGGCAGGACCGGGTTGATCTCGTGGGTGACGAAGATGACGGCGGTGCCGTGCTCGCGGCGCCGGTGGTCGAGGACCGAGGCGACGGTGCGCTGGCCGGCGAGGTCCAGGCTCAGGAGCGGCTCGTCGCAGAGCATCACGCACGGATCGCAGGCGATGGCCTGAGCCACCCTGACACGTTGCTGCTCGCCTCCGGACATGCGTCCGAGGGGCTTGTCCGCCAGGCGACCCGCCCCCAGGCGGTCCAGCGCGTCGACGACCACCCGGCGCTTCTCGCCGCGGCCCGTCGGCCATCCCGGGCCCCAGCGGGTGCCGTCGATCCCGAGTCCCACCAGGTCGCGTCCGCGCAGGGTGATCCCGGGGTCGAACGCCTTCTGCTGGGGCACGTAGCCGAGGTGGGTCCCGCGGTCGCCCGCGGCGCGTCCGTCGACGAGGACCGTGCCGGAATCGGGCGCGAGTTCGCCGAGGAGCACCTTGAGCAGCGTCGTCTTGCCGGCTCCGTTGGGGCCGAGGACGGCGACGAACTCCCCTGCCCCCACCTCGAGGTCGAGGTCGCGGATGAGGGTGCGCCCCCCTCGCGAGACCGTCACCGAGTCCAGGGAGACGACCGACCCGGGGCCGGGTCCGCCCCGGGTGTGGGCTGACACCTGGTCCGTGTCCACCGTCGTCAGTGCCCGCCGTCGTCGACCGGGGTCGCGCCGTCGAGCGCCGAGGACAGTGAGTCGACGATCTGCGTCATCCACTCGGTGTAGTCCAGGCCCTCGGGGAGGGTCTCGGTGAGGTCCAGGACGGCGACATCCGCCGATTCGGCCGCGTCCCGCACCCGGGCGGTCACGGAGGTCTCGGTCTGGGTGTTGAACGCGAGGAACGCGACCTCCCGCTCGGACATCAGGTCGAGCATCGCGGACAGGTCGGCGGCGGAGGGGTCGGTGTCGTCCTCGATCGAGGCGAGGAACCCGCGCGGGGTCAGGTCGACCATGTGGGCGGCGTCGAACAGGTGGGCGCCGATCCGCTCGGTCTGGGCGTAGGGGAAGTGCCCGCGGTCGTGGATCTCGTCGAGTTGGGCCTCGAGCGGCGCGAGGGAGTCGGCGAACCGGTCGGCGTTCTCGCGGTACTCCTCGGCATTGGCCTCGTCGATCGCCGCCAGCTCCTCGGCCACGCGCTCGGCGACGGCGGCAGCGGTGGGCAGGCTGAACCACACGTGCTCGTTGGTGTCGGAGTCGTGCTCGTGGCCCTCGTGGGAGCCGGTCGTGCCGTGGTCGTCGTGCGCGTGGTCGTCGTGCCCGTGCTCGTCATCGTGGCCGTCCTCGGCACCGTGTTCGTCGCCGTGGTCGTGACCGTCGTGCGAGTGGCCGGCGATCGTCCCACCGGTCACCCGCTCGAATTCGTCGACCGCCCGGACCACGGGCACATCCCCGGCGTTCTCCAGCGCCCGGTCCACGAAGGAGTCGTACCCGGCACCGTTGTAGACCACGAGGTCCGCGCCGGTGACCGCGGCCGCATCGGCCGGGCTCGCCTCGTACGAGTGCGGGTCGGCGGTCGGATCGGAGATCACCGACTCCACGGTCGCGTTGCCGCCGGCGACCTGTTCGGCGATGTCGGCGTACACGCTCGTGGAGGCGACGACGGTCGGTCCGGTGGCGGTGGCGTCGTCGCCGGAACCGTCCTCCGACCCGCAGGCGGTCAGGACGGCCCCGCCGAGGAGCGCGGCGGCGGCGAGCGCCGCGGCCCGGGCCGATAGGGGCGTGCGGGACAGACTGGGTGACGACATGGCGAAGACCGCTCTCGTAGCAATGGGAACCGTTGTCGTTAATTCTATGCCGCCCCCGGCCCCGGGGTCGATCAGGGCCCCGGTCTAACCCCGGAGTTCGGCGAGGCGCGCGAGCAGCCCCACCACCGCGGGGATGTCGGCGACGCGGTAACCGGCGGCGGTCTTTCCGTCGCCGACCTTGACCCCGATGTCCCCCTCGCGCAGGCGTGCGAAGCCGCGTTCGTCCGTCACGTCGTCGCCGATGAAGATCGCGATCTCGGCCCCGGTCTGCTCCACGAGCCGCTCGATCGCGGCGCCCTTGCTCGCCTCGCGGACCGCGATCTCCACGACGTTCTTGCCCTCGGTGACGAAGACCCCGTCGAAGGCTGCGGGCCCGGCCATGGCCTCGGCCATCGCCGCGCGGCGCCGGTCCGGGTCCTCGACGGGGCGGACGTGGAGGACCGCGGCCGTGGGCTTGGGCTCGACGTGTGCGCCGGGGGTGTGCGAGACGATCTCCTCGAGCGCGGAACCCACTCGGGCGAGCCGCGCGAGCTCGTCGTCGTCGAGGGGGGTGTCGAAACCGCCCTCCCACTCGGAGCCGTGGCTGCCGACCAGGACCACCGGTGCGGTGGCGCCGCTGACCTGGGCCAAGGCCGCGCGGTTGCGGCCGGACAACAGGGCGACGGTGGTCCGCGGCAGCCCGGCGAGCCGCTCGAGGGCCTCGATGGCCCCGGGCGCCGGGACGGCGAGCGTCGGGTCGTCGACGAACGGCGCCAGGGTTCCGTCGTAGTCGCACGCGATCACCAGGGTGGGGGCCGCGGCGGCCCGGCGCAGGGCGTCGGTGAGCTCGGGGGAGAGGTCGTCGGCGGGGGTCATGGCGCCCAGCCTAGAAGGGTCGCCCGCCGGGGGGTGTGATGTCCGGGTCCGCGCCGGTGTGAGTTGACGCCGCTGTCGCCGACTGTAGGATTGTCGACAATCTGATGGAAGGTATACGGATGACCACTTCCCTGACGGCGCTGGAGCTCTCCGAGCGCTTCCGCACCGGCGAACTGTCCCCGGTCGACGCCGCGGTGGACGCACTGGAGGCGATCGAGCGGGTCGACGGCATGATCAACGCCTTCTGCCACGTCGATCGAGCGGAGACCCTCGCGGCCGCCCGTCGGTCGGAGGACCGGTACCGGCAGGGTGCGCCCCTCAGCCCTCTCGACGGGGTCCCCACGTCCATCAAGGACATCTTCTACACCCGCGGGGTGCCCACGCTGCGAGGTTCGCGCCTGCTGGCCCGGAAGGACGGCGCCGCCGACCCCGCCTCGTGGCCCGACGACGCCCCGGTGACCTCGGCCGTGCACGAGGCGGGATGTGTGGTGATCGGTAAGACCACCACCCCCGAGTTCGCCTGGAAGGGTGTCACCGACAACACACTCACCGGGATCACCCGGAACCCCCACGACACCGACCTCACCCCGGGAGGGTCGAGCGGAGGCGCGTCGGCCGCCGTCGCCGCCGGGCTCGGACAGCTCGCGCTGGGCACCGACGGTGGCGGCTCGGTCCGGATCCCGGCGGCGTTCTGCGGGATCGTGGCGCTCAAACCCACCTACGGTGTGATCCCCATGTTCCCCTCGAGTCCGTTCGGCACGCTCGCCCACGCCGGCCCGATGACCCGCACCGTCGCCGACACCGCCGCGTTCATGGACGCGCTCCTCCGACCGGATCCCCGCGACTGGTCGGCGGTCCCGGCCCGGGCGACGACCCCCGGCCCGGGCGGATACCTCGCCGCGGCCACCGAGGGTGCGCAGAGCGCCGGCGGGGACCGACCGCTCGAGGGTCTGCGGGTCGCCTACAGTCGCGACCTGGGTTTCGGCACCAACGACCCCGAGGTCGAGCGGGAGGTCACGCACGCGGTGGACGTCCTGGCGTCGTTGGGAGCACGGGTCGACTCGGTCGATCCCGGGGTCACCGATCCCGTCGACGCCTTCCACGTCCTGTGGTTCGCGGGGCTCGCCGCGGTGCTCGCGCCGCACGGCCCGGACGCGATCGACCACGTCGACCCGTCGATGCGTGAGGCGTTGGGTCGGTACCACGACTACTCCGCGGCCGACTATCTCGACGCGGTGGCGGTCCGGATGGCGCTCGGCGCGCGGATGGCGGACTTCCACCAGGGGTACGACATCCTCATCACCCCCACCACCCCGATCCCCGCTTTCGCGGCCGGGTCGGACGTGCCCCCGGCGTGGCACAGTCCCGACTGGACCTCGTGGACCCCGTACACCTATCCGTTCAACATGACCCAGCAGCCGGCGCTGAGCGTGCCCTGCGGGACGACCGATGCGGGCCTGCCGGTGGGGATCCAGATCGTGGGGGCGCGGTTCGACGACAGGCTCGTCGTCCGGGTGGGCGCCGCTCTCGAGGCGGCACTCGGTCAGGTGGTCCCCGCCCCGCGGATCCACGCGTCCTCGGCCGGGAGCGCCGGGGGATGACGGTGCTCGGGCCGGACGCCGGGCCGGACGCGGGGCCGGACGCGGGGCCCGTGGCGGGCGCGGGGTTGGAACCGGTCGTCCGGGAGTCGACCCCGGCTCTCATCGCCCGGACCCTCCGCCGGGCGATCTCCGACGGTACGTTCCCCCCGGGTGCGCAGCTCGGAGAGGCCGCGCTGGCACGGTCGCTCGGGGTGAGCCGAGGGCCCCTGCGGGAGGCCATGCAGCGCCTGACCCAGGAGGGGTTGCTCGTCTCGCACCGCAACCGTGGCCTGTTCGTCGCGGACCTCTCCGCCGAGGCGGTCGAGGACATGTACCTTCTCCGGACCACGGTCGAGACCGCCGCGTTGGACCGGGTTCTCCACTTGGGACTGGGCGCCGACACCGCGGATGCGCTGGACGCGGCCGTGGACGCGATGGCCTCCCTCGCCCACGAACCACGGTCGGGGGCCATGGTCGAGGCGGATCTGGACTTCCACCACGTCCTGGTGGAGGCGGCCCGGAGCCCCCGCCTGTCGCGGGTGCACGAGACCGTGCTGGTCGAGACGAGCATGTGTCTGCACGCGATGGCCGGCACCTATTCGGACGCGGAGTCCAGGCTCGCCGAACACAGGGCGATCGCCGGGGCGATTCGCGCGGGGGACCCTGACCGGGCCAGGGGGTTGTTGGTCGACCACATGAGGGACGGTCTGGCCAGGGTCCGGGAGGGCGGCCCGGCGCGGTGACCCCGCTGCTCAGCGACTGGCCGCGAGTCCGCTGCGCATCGCCCACGCCACCGCCTGCGGCCTGGTCGTCACCCCGATCTTGCGGTAGGCCTCACGAATGTAGGTCTTCACCGTGTTGATCGACAGATAGCAGACCGTCGCGATCTCCTCGTTGGACAGACCCTGGGCGATGAGCGCCAACATCTCCGATTCCCGGGGGGTCAGGCCCATGTCGCCGATCGGCCACATCCCCGCGGGCCCGTGCTCGCCGTCGTGCCCCAGCAGTCGCACCCGCTCGCCCGCGGCCACCCGTTCCACCGACTCGACCAGTTGTTCACCGGACAGCGACTTGGACAGATACCCCGTGGCGCCGGACGCGAAGGCGTCGTCGATCGCGCGCGGGTCCGTGACGGCCGAATAGACGGCGACGGCGCCGATCATGGGGTCGAGCGCCATGGCAGAGCACCGTGCCTGCCAGTCGGCGGGCGAGGCGAAGGTGTCGAACAGCACCACGTCCACCGGCGCGTCCCCGGGTGAACCGGGCCGGCCCGCCACGACCTGTACGCGGTCGCGGAACGGGGAGAGCAGGGCGTGAACGCCTGCGATGACCACTGTGTAGTCGTTCTCCACCGAGACCCTGACGGACATTGCAGAACTTTAACAGTCGCGCCCCATCCCACCCCTGGGGATGTGCCGAACAGTCTCGACCGTGGAAGAAGCTGGGTCGGACGGGGAGGGAGAACCATGACGATCGCAGCTGCGAGGATCATCGAGCGATGGGCCTGGGCCGAGCACGGGCTGTGCAGAGACGTACCGGACCTCTTCTACAACGCCGACGACGACCCCAAAGGCCTCCGGCGGCGTAAGGAGGCGGCGGCCACGAAGCTGTGTGGGCAGTGCCCTGTCATCCGACAGTGTCGCGCGCACGCCGTGGGCAACCGGGAACTCTACGGGGTCTGGGGCGGCATGACGGAGGCCGAGCGACACCGCCTCGCCGGCCGGGCCCGCACCGGCTGACGGCCCTGAACGAGCCGGCCCCGCGCGACCCGGCCCCGGTCAACCGGTGCGCCGTCAGCGCACCGGGATCGCCACGAGTTTGGTCTCCACGAACTCCTCGATTCCGGTCAGGCCGCCTTCCCGCCCCAGGCCGGACTGCTTGATTCCCCCGAACGGCGCCGCCGGGTTGGAGACGATCCCGGTGTTGACGCCCACCATGCCGGCCTGCAGCCGCTCCGACATGGTCATCGCGCGGTCCAGGTTCTCGGTCATCACGTAGGAGACGAGCCCGAACTCGGTGTCGTTGGCCAGCGCCACCGCCTCGTCGTCGGAGTCGAACGGGATCAGGGCCGCGACGGGGCCGAAGATCTCGGTGGACATCAGGGCGGAGTCCGCCGCCACGCCGGTCAGGACGGTCGGCGGGTAGAAGTAGCCGGGGCCCTCGACCCGCGACCCGCCGCACAGGACCTCGGCACCGCGCCCCACGGCGTCGTCGACCAGCTCGACCACCTTCGTCACGGCCTTCTCCTCGACCAACGGGCCCACGTCGGTGCCCTCGCGCGTGCCGTCGCCGACGGTGAGGGCGGACATCCTCTCGGTGAGGCGCCGGCCGAACTCCTCCAGCACCGAACGGTGGACGAGGATCCGGTTGGCCGACGTACAGGCCTCGCCCATGTTCCGCATCTTGGCGGCCATCGCCGCGTCGACCGCGGTGTCCATGTCCGCGTCCTCACACACCACGAACGGGGCGTTCCCGCCCAGTTCCATCGACGTGCGCAGCACGCCTCGTGCACACTGCTCGAGCAGGGTGCGACCGACCGGGGTGGACCCGGTGAACGACAGCTTTCGGGCGATCCCGGAGTCGATCCACGGTTCCACGACACCGCCGGGGTCGGTGGTGCACACCGTGTTGAGCACCCCGTCGGGCAGTCCCGCCTCGCGCAGGAGGTCCACCACGTACAGGGAGGTCAGCGGGGTGAGGTTGGCCGGCTTGAACACCATGGTGCAGCCGGCGGCGATGGCCGGTCCGATCTTGCGGGTGGCCATGGCCAGGGGGAAGTTCCACGGGGTGATGAGGATGCACGGCCCCACCGGTTCGTGGGTCACCATGAGGCGGGTCCTGCCGTCGGGCGAGCGTCGGGCGTCCCCTCGGACCCGACAGGCCTCCTCGGAGAACCAACGGAAGAACTCCGCGCCGTAGGCGACCTCGCCCTTCGCCTCGGCGAGCGGCTTGCCCATCTCGGTGGTCATGAGCAGGGCCAGTTCGTCGGCGCGGTCGAGGATCAGCTCGTACGCCCTGCGCAGGATCTCGGCGCGGTCGCGCGCGGGCACGGCCGCCCACTCGGGCTGCACCCGCCCGGCGGTCTCGATCGCGGCGGTGGCGTCGGCTGCCCCGCCGTCGGCGAGGGTGGCGATCACCTCGCCCGTGGCCGGGTTGACCACCTCGAAGGTGGCCCCGGAGTCCGCGTCCCGCCAGGCCCCGTCCACGTGGATGCCGGTGCCGAGCGCGGCGATGATGTCGGTGGCGGATCGGGTCATGTGGGCCTCCTGGTGGGTGCGGGGCTGGGATCGGGGTCGAGGAGCTCGAACAGGTGCCGGCCGGCGCGGCCGGATCCGGTGGTGGGATCGGTGGCGCCCAGATGGCCGACCTGGGTGGCGCAGGAGAATCCATCGGTGAGCACGGGGGCGTCCGGATCGGCCCGCAGGGCGGGGGCCAGGGCCTGCTCGGCCACGGCCGCGGTGACGGCCTCGTGGCCGGCGGTGAACCCGAAATCCCCGGCCACGCCGCAACAACCGGTGGCCTCCCTGACCGAGCCCACACCGAGGGCGGTGAGTGCCGCCCGCTGCACGCGGTTGCCGAACGTCGCGTATTCGTGGCAGTGGGTCTGGACCGTCACCCGGTCCGGGGCCGTGCCGCCGGGCCAGGCGGGGGCCCGGCCCTCGCCGGCGAGTCGTCCCAGATGGTCGGCCGCCGAGCGGATGCGGGCGGCGACGCGGCGGGCGGCGTCGGCGTCGGGGGTGTCGGCGAGCAGGCGGGGGAGGTCCTCGCGGAGTGTGGCCGCGCAGCTGGGTTCCACGACGACGACGGGGATCTCGCCCCCGTCCGGGCCACGGATCGCGTCGAGGTGACGGGCGGTCGCGCGCATGGTGCGGCGCGCCGCGGAGAGTCGGCCCGTGGTGACGTGGGTGAGCCCGCAGCACTGGCCGGCGCTGCACGCGACGGACGTGTGCACACCGCCCAGGACCCGGGCCGCCGCGCCGGCGACGGCGGGGCGCAGGCCGCGGGTGAAGGAGTCGAGGAACAGCACGACCTCTGCTGAGGTGCGTGTCCCGGGCGGACCCTGATCGCGGACGGTCCACACGCTGTCCGGGACGCGGTCCAGTTCGCCCCGCAGGTCCGCGGCCGAGGCGAAGCGCGGTAGCGTGCGGTCTGTCGCGAGCCCGCCCAGTCGCGCGGCGGCGCGGCCGACCCGGGTGGCGAGCACGGCGTTGAGTGGTCCGGACGCCCGCACGGTCCCGCGCAGCCAGAGGGGCAGCAGGCCCAGCGAGTAGTGGGCCAGGGGGCGGATCCGCCGCCGGTAGCGCCTGTGCAGTGCCTCGGACTTGAAGGTGGCCATGTCGACGCCGGTCGGGCAGTCGGAGGAGCACGCCTTGCACGCCAGGCACAGTTCGAGCGAGTCCTCCACGGCCGGGGAGTCGATCGGCAGGGTGCCGCGGACCACCTCCTGGAGGACCCGGGCCCGGCCGCGGGTGGAGTCCTTCTCGTCGCCCGTGGCGCGGAACGACGGACACATCACGCCGCCGGTCGACGAGCGGCAGCGGCCCACTCCGATGCAGGCCTGGACGGGGTGGGCACCGTCGGCGGCGACGGGGGCGCCGAGGAGGTCGCGGCCACGGAGACCGACGTCGGCCAGTGCGAGGTCGCCGTCGAGGGGACGTGTGGCGGTGAGCCCGCCCGGGGCGAGTATCCCCGCGGGATCCCAGATGCGGGCGAAGCGGGCGAAGGTGTCCAGCATCTCGGGCGAGTACATGACCGGGAGGAGCTCGGAACGTGCCCGGCCGTCGCCGTGTTCCCCGGACAGCGAGCCGCCGTGGCGCACCACGAGGTGGGCGGCGTCGGTGCAGAAGGCGCGCATGACCCGACGGCCCTCCTCGGACCGCAGGTCGAAGCTGATGCGGATGTGCATGCACCCGGCCCCGAAGTGCCCGTACATGACGCCGGTGAGCCGATGCTGCGCGAGAAGTTCCCGGAAGTCGGCGAGGTAGTCGGCCAGACGGTCGGGCGCCACGGCCGAGTCCTCCCATCCCGGCCAGGACTCGATGGTCTCCCCGGTCGCGGGGTCGGTCAGTCTCGAGCTCAACCCGGCGCCGTCCTCGCGTACCCGCCACAGGTCGGCGCGGGCCACCGGGTCCGTCACGACGAGCGCCTCGACGGCATGGCCGCTGCCGGTGAGCTCACGCGCGAGGTCGGCGACCCGCTCGTCGAGGGTCGTCGTCGGGCCCGCCCCGGCCTGGTCGGCATCGGTGTCGCCGGCGTCGGGACGGGCGTCGGGGTCGTCGTCGAGTTCCACGAACAGCCACGCCCTGCCGGCGGGGAGCGCCGCGACGGCGTCGGCACCGCGCCGCTCGCGCATGGTCTCGACGATCACCTCGTCGATCCCCTCGACCGCCGTGGGTTGGTGCCGCAGGATCGCGGGGACGTCCCGGGCGGCGTCCACGACGTCGGCGTACCCCACGACGAGTAGTCCGGTCCGCGCGGACCGCGGCACGGCGCGCATGGTCGCGGAGGTCACGACCGCGCACGTTCCCTCGGAGCCCACCAGGGAGCGCGCCACGTCGAAGCCCTCCTCGGGCAGCAGGTGGCGCAGGTGGTAGCCCGAGACCTGGCGGGGCAGGCGACCGAGTTCCGTGCGGATGGCGGCCAGGTGGTCGGCGGCCAGCTCGCGGAGCTCGGTGTCGAGGTGGTGGGCGCGGGCCGTGGCGGCGGCGTCCGACGGGTCGGTGGCCTCGACGCCGCTGCGGGTGACGGTCAGACGCAGGCCGTCGTAGGTGACGATCCGCATGGACACCACGTGGTCCGCGGTCCGGCCGTGGCGCACCGAGTGGTTGCCGCAGGCGTCGTTGCCGATCGCCCCGCCCAGGCACGCCCGGGACTGGCTCGACGGATCGGGGGCGAAGGTCAGGAACTCGTCGGTGGCGGCGTGGACGGCCGCGCGCAGGTCGGTCAGCACGCACCCGGCCTCGGCGGTGACGGTCCGGCCCGCCCCGTCGACGGCCAGCACGCGGTTCATGTGTCGCGACAGGTCCAGGACCAGACCGGTCCCGATGGCGTTGCCCGCCATGGAGGTCCCGCCGCCCCGCACGGTGGCGGGCACGCCGAGTCGGTGGCAGACGGCCAGCGCGGCGGCGACCTCGGCCTCCGACCGGGGCATCAGCACGGACGCGGGCACGACCCGGTAGTTGGAGGCGTCGTAGGAGTACTCGGCGATGCGGCGCGGGTCCGACTCGGGCGCGAGGCCCGCCGCCACGAGTGCCTCGTGGAGGCCGCCGCGCAGGTCGACGGAGGTCACGCCGCCCCGTCGCACACCCGGTGGACCGCGCGGGTGAACCGCTCCACGCCGGAGTCCACCTCGTCGGACGTCACCACCAGTGCGGGGATGAGTCGCACCACCGACCCCGTGGGGCCGCACGTGAGGGTGAGCAGGTCCTCGTCGACGCACGCCTGCTGTACCGCCCCGGCCAGGCGTGCGGCCTCCACCGCGCCGGCGCTCCCGGCGGGTGCGGTCGGGTCGCCGAACTCGACGCCCAGCATGAGGCCGGTCCCGCGGATGTCACAGATCTCGCCCACGTCGCCGAGGCTACGCCGCAGGCCGTCGAGGAGTTGGGCCCCGCGCTCGGCGGAGTTGTCCACCAGGCTCTCCCTCTCGACCACCCCGAGGGTGGCCACCCCGGCGGCGGCCGCGACGGCGTTGCCGCCGTAGGTTCCACCCTGCGACCCGGGCCAGGCCTTGGCCATGATGGCCTCGGGTGCGGCGATCGCGGAGATGGGGAAGCCCGAAGCGATCCCCTTGGCGGTGATGATGACGTCCGGGACCAGGCCCTCGGTGTGCTGGTGGCCCCAGAACCGGCCCGTGCGACCGATGCCGGCCTGGACCTCGTCGAGCACGAGCAGCGCGCCGATCCGGTCGGCGCGGTCGCGCAGGCCCTGCAGATAGCGCGGCGGGGTGGCCATGTATCCGCCGTCGCCGAGTACCGGCTCGATGAGGAAGGCCGCGATCTCGCGGGCGTCGACGCGGGAGGCCATCAGGTAGTCCAGCTCGGCGAGCGCGAAGTCGATCGCGTCGTCCTGGGTCCACCCGTGCCGGAGCGCGTGCGGGAACGGGGTCATCACCACCCCGCCCATGAGGGGGGAGAAACCGGCGGAGAAGCGGGTGCCGGCGGTGGTGAGGCTGGCGGCGGCGACGGTGCGGCCGTGGAACCCGCCCTGGACGGTGACGATATTGGGTCGGCCGGTGGCCATGCGGGCCAGCCGGACGGCCGCCTCGACCGCCTCGGAGCCGGAGTTGGCGTAGAAGACCGAGTCGATCCCCTCGGGCAGGTGCTCGCCGAGCTTCTCCGTCAGCTGGAGCAGCGGTTGGTGCATGACGGTCGTGTACTGCGCGTGGATGATCTTCCCGCACTGCTCACGGGCGGCGGCGACCACTTCCGGGTGGCAGTGTCCGGTGCTGGTCACGCCGATGCCGGTCGTGAAGTCCAGGTAGTCGCGGCCGTCGGTGCCGTGGATCCACGAGCCGAGGGCGTGGTCCACCACGACGGGAGTGGCCTGCTTGAGAAGGGGGGACAGGTGCGCGGTCATGGGGCCAGTGTGTGGCGACTGCCGGTAGATTGTCAACAATCCGACGATCTTCGGGGGGTGTGGTCCCACGCGCTACGGTGTGTCCATGACGCAGCACCACCGGGGTCTGGCCACGCGACCGACAGTCGTCCTCCTCACCGCCGACGGCGTCGCCCCTCCCGCCCACCTCGACGAGTTCCGCGGCCTCGTCGAGGTCCGCCAGTGCACCGCCGGCACCCTGGCCGAGGCGTTGCCGGGCGCCGAGGTGCTGCTCGTGTGGGACATCTTCTCCGACGCGCTGGCCTCCGCCTGGCACGCCGCCGACTCGCTGCGATGGGTCCACGTGGCCGCCGCCGGGGTGGATGCGCTGCTCTTCGACGAGCTCCGCGAGTCGGACGTCCTGGTCACCAACGCCCGGGGCGTGTTCGACGGGCCGATCGCCGAGTACGTCCTGGCGTGCGTCCTCGCCCACGACAAGCAGTTGCACCGTACGGAGGCGCTTCAGCGTGCGGGCGAGTGGCGGCACCGCGAGACCACCCGGGTGGCGGGGCGCCGCGCGCTCGTGGTGGGTACCGGGGGATCGGCCGGGCCACCGCGCGGCTGCTCAGGGCCGTGGGACTCGACGTCCGGGGGGCGGGGCGTCGACCCTCCGACGACGACGAGGACTTCGGCGTCGTCCTGGACTCGGCCCGACTGGCAGAGCACCTCGGCGACGTCGACCACCTGGTCATGGTGGCCCCGCTGACCGCGGCCACCAGCGGGATGCTCGGCGAGGTCGAGCTGGCCGCGCTCCCGGACGGCGCCCACGTGATCAACGTGGGGCGGGGCCAACTGATCGACCAGGAGGCCCTCACCAAGGAGATCGCCGCGGGCAGACTCTCGGCGCATCTGGACGTCCTCGTCGTCGAACCCCTCCCCGACGGCGACCCGCTGTGGACGCTCGACGGCGCGCACATCAGCCCACACATGTCGGGCGACGTGGTGGGCTGGCGCGACACGCTCTCCCGGCAGTTCCTGGACCACCTCCACGCGTGGCTCGGGGGTTCCGAGCCCGGGCCCGCGGTCGACAAGGGCCGGGGATACGTCAGCGGCTGACCGGTTGTGGGTCGTCAACGCCCTGCTTACGGTCGAGGTCAGAGGCGGGTAGACGAGATCCGCCGGCGACCGAGAGGAGCTGCATGGCACTGGCCGTCGACGACTACGTCACGCGCGTGACCACCACCCCGACCATCATCGACAGGCCCGACCCGGTCGTGTGGTCCCGGGCCGACGATCCCGAGATCCGGCGCTTCGCCGAGGTCGGGTACGTGCAGCGACAGGGCGCACTGGACGCGGGCAGGGTGGACGCCTGCCTCGGGGAGGTGCACCGCATCGGTGCCGACCCCGCGATGGCCACCGACCCACGGGTCATCCGCGAGGCCGGCAGCGACGCCGTGCGATCCATCTTCGACGTCCACATCCTGAGCGAGACAGTGCAGGAGGCGGTCGAGTACTCCGGTGCCGTCGAACTCGCCCGCGAGATCCTCGGCTCCGACGTCTACGTGCACCAGAGTCGACTCAACTACAAGCCCGGGTTCGCGGGCGGCGCGTTCTACTGGCACTCGGACTTCGAGACGTGGCACGCCGAGGACGGCATGCCCCGTCCGCGAGCGTGCAGCGCCTCCCTCGCCCTCACCCGCAACGAGGTGTACAACGGCCCGCTGATGATCATGCCGGGGACCCAGAGATACTTCGTCCAGTGCGCCGGCGAGACGCCGGAGGCGTACTACGAGGAGTCCCTCGTGAGCACGGCGCCGACGATAGGGGTGCCGTCCGAGGGGCACATCGCGGAGCTGTACCACTCCCACGGGCTCCACGTCCTCACCGGCGAGGCGGGGTCGATGACCATGTTCGACTGCAACACCCTCCACGCCTCCGGGGGCAACATCAGCCCGGTGCCGAGGGCGAACGTCTTCGTCGTCTTCAACAGCGTGGAGAACGAGCTGACCACCCCCTTCGCGGGGACTGCGCGGCGCCCCGACTTCCTCGCGAGGCGCTGACGCCCGATACTGAGGCCCGGTGCTGTGGCCCGGCGCTGAGACTTGGTGCTGACGCCCGGTGGCGTGCCCGCGGACCGAGTGCGGTCGCGCCCTACGGGGTGTCGAGCCCCAGTCCGACGGCTGCCTCGGTGAAGGCGTCCACGAAGGCCTGCAGCGGCCGGCGCCGGGCGTCCCGTTCCCGGTAGGCGATCGAGACCGTCCTGGTGAGAACATCGCTCAGCCGCACCACGTCCACGTCCGCGGTCGTGGTGCTCAGGCCGAGATCGGAGGCCAGGGTCACGCCCAGGCCGGCCGCGACCAGGGCGAGTGCCGTCGACTGCTCGCCGGCCTCGTGGCGGATGTCCGGCTCGAACCCCGCCTCGCGGCACGCGAGCCGCACCGCCCTCCCGAAGTGCGAGCGGGGATGCGCCAGGACCCAGGGCTTCGCCGCGAGGTCCCCCAACGCCACCTCGTCGGCGTCCATCCACCCGCGGGGGGCGACGAGATGTAGCGACTCCACGGCGATCGGGGTCCGGGTGAGTTCGGGGACGCGGGCCATCGTGTAGCTGGAGTAGTCGAGGACGAAGGCCAGGTCGAGGGAACCGTCCCGGACGGCTCCCGTGGTGTCCTCCGGGGCGAGCTCCCGGCTCCGTACCTCGATCCCCGGGTGATCCCGGGCGAGTACCCGGATCCCCTCGGGCAGCAGGGTGGTGGCCACCGACGCCCAGACGCCGGCGGTGAGTGTGGTCCCGACCCCGGCCCGCGCCGACTCCATCGCGTGCCCGGCGTCCTCCACCGCGGCGAGGATGGTCTCCGCGTGCCCCGCGAGGACCACCCCGGCGTCGGTGAGTCCTATCCGCCGGCCGCGCCGCTCGAACAGAGGCGTCCCCGCCTCCCGTTCCAACAGCGCGAGCTGCTGGGAGACCGCGGAGACCGTGTAGTCCAGGGCCCCGGCGACAGCGGTCACGGTCTCGCGGCGCTCCAGTTCGCGGAGCAGCCTGAGTCGATGCAGTGACGGCTCCATGGCCCCGAGAATAGGGGCTGACCGGGGACAGTGCAGAAAAACTGAACGGTCAGGTCCATCGATTCTCGCTGGACCCGGGCCCGTTCTCGCTCCCATCCTGAAATGACCCCGACGGAAAGTCGGGCACAGGCGTTTCAGGAGGCGAGCACGATGACATCCATCGAGATTCCGGGTAGCACCGCGACGACCGGGTCGGTGCCGGTGGCTGTTCCGACTCCGCCCGCGGAGCGGGCCACCACGCGTGAGCCCTACCTGCGGTTGCACTGGAAAGACGACGTGACGGGCGCCCGCGGTTTCCTCGTCGTCGACACCCTCGTCGGTGGCCTGGCCACCGGGGGCACCAGGATGCGGGCCGGCTGCACCCTTGGTGAGGTGGAGGACCTGGCCCGGGGCATGACGCGTAAGACCGCGGCGTTCGACCTCCCCGTGGGTGGCGCCAAGGGCGGCATCGACTTCGACCCCAAGGATCCGCGCGCCGTCGAGGTGTTGTCCAGGTTCTGCGAGGCGATGCGCCCGTTCCTCGATCGTCACTGGGTGACCGCCGAGGACCTGGGGGTTCCGCAGCACCTGATCGACGAGGTCTTCGCGGGGCTGGGGATGCGGCAGTCCTACCACGCCGCCATCGAGCGTTCCGAGGATCCCGCCGCGACCGCGGGCCGCATCTTCCGCGGGCTCACGGCCGAGGTGCCCGGTGGGCTGCTCGGCGACGTGATCGGCGGGTACGGGGTGGCGCAGGCGTGCCTGGCGGCGGCCTACGTGCGCGGCTGGGACGTCGGCCGCACGACCGTCGCGGTCCAGGGCGTGGGCACGATGGGTGGCGCGGCGGCCTGGTACCTGCACGAGGCCGGTATGACCGTGGTCGCGGTGGCCGACGCCGCGGGAACCCTCTACGACCCGGCGGGCCTCGACATCCCCGCGCTGCTCGCCACCCGCGACCGCTTCGGTGAGATCGACCGGGCGGCGGTTCCCGCCCGGGTCCAGCGTCTGGAGCGGGATCAGATCATCGGGATGGACGTCGACGTCCTGGTCCCCGCCGCGGTCTCCTACGCGATCACCGCGGACAACTGCGCGTCCGTCACCGCGCCGATCGTGGTGGAGGCCGCCAACGCCGCCACCACCATCGACGCCGAGCTCGACCTCACGGCGCGCGGGATCGCGGTGCTACCGGACTTCGTGGCCAACGCCGGCGCGGTCGCCTGGGCCTGGTGGCTGATCCTCGGAGAGGTCGACGATCAGCCCGGGACCTCGTTCCTGCGGCTCAGCCGGGAGATGACGGCCAAGGTGTCGGACCTGCTCACCCGGTGGACTCCCGCGGACGGCCCGGTGCGCTGGACGGCCGACGTCTCGCACCTGGTACGCGAGGTCCCGCCGGTCGTCGTGCCCTGACCGGGAATCCGCGCGCAACAGCTGCAGCCGCACACGAGATCTCGTGTGCGGCTGCAGTTGTTGCGCGCGTGTGCGGAAAGTCGGGTGGGCGCGCCCGGTCAGGCCCCGGCCGCGGAGTCGGCGTCGACCGCCAGTCGCTCCTCGGCAGGCGAGTTCTCCTCAGCCCCGTTCTCCTCGGCCCCGTTCTCCTCGGCCGCCCCGTTCCCCTTTCCGATCGCGGTGTGCAGTCGCGCGCGGCGGGGCGAGTCGTCGGTGCCCAGCAGGAGGTCGATGGTCAACCCCAGCCTGCTGTTGACGTCTGCGGCCGAGGACCTCCTGGTGAGCCACGAGACGAGGTTGGACATCCACACGTCGGAGACCACGCGGGCGATCGAGAGCTGGACCTCGTCCGGCTCACCCTGGGCCATGGCCCGGGCGATGATCCGGTCCATGTAGAAGCCCACCTCCTCGACCTCGTTGGCCACCGAGGCATCGGCGAACATGAACGCCCGGGTCATGGCCTCGGTGAGGTTGGGATCGCGCTGCATGGACTTGGTGATCATGTCCACCACGACCTTCATGCGCTCCTGGGCGGTGTCCCCGGGCGGTGCCGAACGTTCCGTGCGCTGGTCCAGCCTGCGGAACTCACGGGCCAGAGCCGAGACCAGGAGGTGCACCTTGGAGGGGAAGTAGCGGTAGAGCGTGCCCACGGCGACCTCGGCCTTCTCGGCCACGGCCCGCATCTGCACCGCCTCGTACCCACCCTTGGCCGCCAGGGCCAAGGTGGCGTCGAGGATGCGGCGACGCCGCTCCCGCTGCGACGAGGTGCTGGGCTCGTCACCACGGGACGCGGGATCGGACGCGGCTGGACCGGAACCGGTCTCGGTCGAGCTCTTGGTCATGAGGCGAGCCTCCTGGGCTGGCGACGGCCGATCGGGGGCCGGGTGCGGTCATCACGTCCTGCTGGTGCATTCTAGGACACGGTTGTTAGAACACGTTCTATTATGGGGGAGAGCGCCGGTCCTCGGACCCGCGCCGGTTCGAACCCCGTCGCGACGAGGAGCCACCGTGAGCATCGCCACCACCCCGGATCAGATCGAGATCCAGAACTCGATCAGGTCCTGGGCCAAGTCCGTCGATCCCGTGGACACAGTACGCGCACAGGAGACCGACCCGGACGCGTGGAAGGCACTTTGGGCCCAGTTGGCCGAACTGGGGATCTTCGGCGTCGCCGTCGCCGAGGAGTACGGCGGGGCCGGGGCCGAGATCATCGACCTGGCCTGCATGCTCGAGGAGGCCACGGCCCGGATGGCCCCCGGCCCGATCCTGTCGACCGCCGTCGCGGGCGTGCTGGTCTCGCGCGCCGGGGGCGCGGTCGCCTCCGCCCTCGGTGAGACCATCGCCGACGGCGGGCTGCCGGTGGGCGTCTGCCTGGGCCACGGCGCGGCGACCCTTGCGGGCTCGACCACTGGGGACACCACCACCGCGGGCTCGACCACGGTGACGGGTGATCCGGGTGTCGCCTACGGCGGGACCACGGGCGGCGGCATCCTCCTGGCGGTTGAGGTCGACGGACAGACCCGGTGGGCGCTTCTCGACGGGGACACCGAGGGGCTCACCGTGAGCGCCGCGACCCCTTACGACCTGTCGGCTTCCATCGGTCACGTGTCCCTGCAGGACGTGCGGATACCGGACGACCGCATCCTCGACGGAATCACCACGGACCATGTCCACCAGCTGTTCGTGACCCTCGCCGCCGCAGAAGTCGCCGGGGTCGCCGACTACACGCTCACCACCGCGGTCGAGTACGCCAAGATCCGCGAGCAGTTCGGCCGCACCATCGGCTCGTTCCAGTCGATCAAGCACCTGGCGGCCGACATGCTCTGCCGCACCGAGCAGATCCGTGCCGCGGCATGGGACGCCGCCGCGGCCGCCGAGGACCTGCTCGCCCCGGACTCGGAGCTGCCCGTCGCGGCCGCGGTGGCCGGGGCCCTGGCCTTCGACAACGCCGTACGCAACTCGCAGGACTGCATCCAGATCCTCGGCGGAATCGGCTTCACCTTCGAGCACGACGCACACTTCTACATGCGACGGGCGGGCGCGCTGCGCCAGGCGATCGGCGGCGCGGCCCGCTGGCGGCGCTCGCTGGCCGAGCTCACCCTGGCCGGCGCTCGGCGACACCTCGAGATCGACCTGTCGGAGGTCGAGGGTCTGGAATCCCGTCGCGAGGAGATCAGGGCCCTGGTGGCGACGGTCGCGGCGGTCTCCGGTGACGAGCGCAAGCGGGCCCTGGCGGACACCGGACTGTTCATGCCGCACCTGCCCGAGCCGTGGGGCCTGGGGGCCTCGCCCGCCGAACAGCTCCTGATCGACGAGGAGCTCGAGGCCGCGGGCGTGAGCCGCCACAACATCACCATCGGCGGCTGGGCCGTGCCGACCATCCTGCAGGCCGCACCCGAGCACGCCGACCGGCTGGTCCGCGGCACCATGGCCGGCGAGATCAGGTGGTGTCAGCTGTTCTCCGAGCCCGGCGCCGGCTCCGATCTCGCGGCGCTGCGCGCGACCGCCGAGAAGGTCGACGGCGGGTGGCGGATCAACGGCCAGAAGGTGTGGACCTCCCTGGCGCGCGAGGCCGACTGGGCCATGTGCCTGGCCCGCACGGATCCCGACGCCCCCAAGCACAAGGGCATCACCTACTTCCTCGTGGACATGAGATCCGAGGGCATCCGGACCAGGCCACTGCGTGAGATCACCGGTGAGGCGCTGTTCAACGAGGTCTACCTCGAGGACCTGTTCGTCCCCGACGAGTTCCAGGTCGGACAGGTGAACGACGGCTGGAAGATCGCGCGGACGACCCTGGCCAACGAGCGTGTGGCGATGGGCGGCGGCTCCTCGCTCGGCGAGGCCGCCGAGGAGATCATCGGACTCATCCGCGCGGCGGGGGCCCAGGACGACGCCCTGGTCCTGGACGAGCTCGGCAGGCACGTCGCCGACGGGGTGGTGGGGAGCCTGCTCGACCTGCGCACCGCGCTGCGGAGCCTCTCCGGTTCCGGCCCGGGCGCCGAGTCCTCCGTCCGCAAGATCGTGGGCGTGCGCCACCGCCAGGACATCGCCGAGTTCGGGCTCGAGCTCACCGGTACCGGCGGGGTCGAGTTCACCGAGCAGGGGCGCAAGTTCCTCATGGTCCGCTGCCTGTCGATCGCCGGCGGCACGGAGCAGGTGCTGCTCAACGTGGTCGGGGAACGCATCCTCGGCCTGCCCAGGGACTGACCGACCCGTGCCTGAACCCCTCTCGACTAAGGACTGATCTGACGTGGATTTCACCCGTACCGAGACCCAGGCCGCCGTCGCCGAGGCCGTGGCCGGCGCACTGACCACGGCCGCCCCGGCAGACGAGCTGCTCACCGCGCTGCCCAGCCGTGGAGTCTCCGACGCCGGCTACGACGAGCGGCTGTGGTCCGCGTTCGCGGGGTCGGGGTTGCTCTCGCTGGGCCTGCCCGCCGCGCTCGGCGGTGACGACCTCTCGGTGGCCGACATCGCCGTGGTCCTCGAGGAGGTCGGACGGTCCGGCGTGGTGATCCCCGCGCTCGAGACCCTCGGCTTCGGCGTCATGCCGATCGTCGCCCTCGGCACCGCGGACCAGCAGAAGGCGCTGCTCGAGGGTGTCGAGGACGGCCGCATCCTCACCGCCGCCCTCGCCGAGCCCGGGAGCCCGCTCCCGCTCGAACCCACCGTGCGCCTCGACGGCGGGACGATCACCGGCACCGTCACCGCGGTCCGCTACGCCGCCCAGGCCCGATCCGTCCTGGTGCCGGTGTCCACGGCTGAGGGAACCGCCGCCCTCGTCGTCGTCGCCCCCGACGCCCCCGGGGTCACCCTGACCCCGACCCTCGGGTCGCTCGGCGTGCCGGAGTACGCGATGCGGTTCGAGGCGACACCGGTCGACGACGACGACGTGCTCCGCGGCCCGGGGGACGGATCGGTCCTCGACGAGTTCCGACGGCTCGTCCTGGCGGCGTGCATCGCCCACGGTGACGGCCTGGTCTCCGGCGCGTTGGACATGACCGCCGACTACCTCAAGCAGCGTGTGCAGTTCGGCAAGCCGCTCGGCTCGTTCCAGGCGGTCCAGCAGGAGCTGGCCGACGTCTACATCATCTCGCGCACGCTGCACGTGATCTCACAGTCGGTGACCTGGCGGGTCTCGGAGGGGCTCACCGGCCCGGCGGACCGCTACGCCACCGATCCCGCGATCGGTGCCTACTGGCTGGCCACCGAGGGGCCGCGAGCGGTGCAGATGCTGCACCACCTGCACGGCGGGGTCGGGGTGGACATCACCTACCCCATGTTCCGGTACTCGTCGGCGGTCAAGGACCTGGCCCGCTTCGTCGGCGGCGCGCAGTACCACTTGGACGACCTCGCGTCGGCGGTGGCGTCCGACCCCGTCGAGCACGTGACACCCGCCTCGACCGACGCCGACGCCGGAGCGGCGCCGGACGGCACATTCATCGACCTCACCTCAGACCAGCGAGCCCTCCAGGCCGAGCTCCGTGAGTACTTCTCCACGCTCATCTCGCCCGAGGAGGCGGCGGACATCGCCACCACCCGCCACGGCGACACCTACGCGAAGATCATCGAGCGGATGGGCCGGGACGGGTGGCTGGGCGTGGGGTGGCCCACCGAGTTCGGCGGTAAGGGTTTCGGCCACATCGAGCAGTTGATCTTCACCAACGAGGCCACCCGCGCCGACGTGCCGTTGCCGTCGGTCACGCTGCAGACCGTGGGCCCGACCCTGCAGAAATACGGTACCGAGGCGCAGAAGGAGAAGTTCCTCCCCGGCATCCTCGACGGCTCGATCCACTTCGCCATCGGCTACTCCGAGCCCGACGCCGGTACCGACCTCGCCGCGCTGCGGACCACCGCCAGGCGCGACGAGGCGACCGGCGACTGGATCATCAACGGGCAGAAGATGTGGACCACCGGCGGCCATCACGCCGACTACATCTGGCTGGCCGCCCGCACCGGGGCCCCGGACTCCCGGCACCGCGGTCTGACCATCTTCATCGTCGACACCACCGACCCAGGGTTCTCGTACACCCCGATCATCACCTGCGACGGCGCCCACCACGTCAACGCCACCTACTACTCGGACGTGCGCGTCCCGGCGGACATGGTCGTCGGCGAGGTCGACGGTGGATGGAAGATGCTCACCACCCAGCTCAACCACGAGCGCGTGATGCTGGCGCCGTCCGGCCGACCGGGCGGGTACTACGACGAACTGGTCGGCTGGGCCCGCGGCACCGGGGCCGACGGGGTCCGGCACCTGGACCGGCCGGAGGTCCGTCGCGGGCTCGCCGAGATCTTCGCGTTCGTCCGGCTCAATGAACTGCTCAACTGGCAGGTCTCGTCCGCCGGGGAGAACCCGTCGATGGGCGACTCGGCCGCGTCCAAGGTGTTCTCCACCGAGAGGATCCAACACGCCGGTCGGATCATCGAAGAACTACTCGGCCGCTTCGGCGACCCCACCGATCCCGACACCGCGAAGCTCCAGCGGTGGTTCGACATGATGAACAAGCGCAACGTCGTGATCACCTTCGGGGGAGGCGTCAACGAGGTCATGCGCGAACTGACCTGCATGGGCGGCCTCGGCATGCCCCGCACCGCCCGCTGACGGCGGCCCGATCCGGCCACGTCCACGACCTAACGAGAAGGACATCCATGAGTGACGAGCAGGCGGACCGCATCCTCGCCGCCGCCGACGAGGTGCGCCGGTCCGGGGGCAGCGCCCCCAGGACGGGCCGCGATCCCGTCAATCTGCCGATGATCCGCAACTGGACCGAGGCGATCGGTGACGTCAACCCGATCTACACCGACGAGGCCGCGGCGGGGGCGGCCGGCCACGGTGGCCTCGTGGCCCCGCCGGCGATGGCGCAGGTGTGGACCATGCGTGGTCTGGGGAAGGCTCGGGAGGCCGACGACCCGCTGGGGCGGATGACCGACATCCTCGACGCCGAGGGCTTCACCTCGGTGGTGGCCACCAACTGCGACTCGACCTACCACCGGTACATCCGCCCCGGCGAGGAGGTCACCATCTCCTCGGTGCTCACCGACGTCGTGGGACCCAAGACCACGGGCCTGGGGGAGGGCTGGTTCTTCACCACCCGCAACTACTGGCGGGTCGGCGACGAGCTCGTGGCGGAGATGGACTTCCGGATCCTCAAGTTCCGCCCCGCCGCCCGTCAGGCTGAGCCGGCTACCAAGCCCGCCGCCAAGCCCGCCGCCGAGTCCGCCGGCATCGTCTCGAGCTCCGGGGCCCCTACGGACGACCTGGTGGTGGGAAAGGTCATGCGCCCGTCCGTCTCGCAGGACACGCGCTTCTTCTGGGACGGCGTCCGCGCCCACGAACTGCGCATCCAGACACTCGAGGACGGCTCGCTGCAGCACCCGCCCGTCCCGGCGCTGTGGAAGGACAGGTCCGAGCAGACCGACTACGTCGTGGCCTCCGGTCGCGGCACCGTGTACAGCTTCGTCACCCACCACGCCCCACGCGTCCCGGGACGCACCCGGTTCCCGTTCGTCATCGCCCTCGTGGAGCTGGAGGAGGGGGTGCGGATGCTCGGTGAGTTGCGCGAGGTGGACCCGGCCGAGGTGACGATCGGGATGCCGGTCGAGGTCGAGTTCCTCGACATGCCGGGCGACCCCGGCGAGGACGCCGCCTTCGGGACCGAGCCGTGGACCCTGTACGCCTGGCGGCCGGTCGCCGACCGCCAGGCCACCGAGCACGCGAGCACCGAGCGGGAGGAGTCGAAGTGAGTGATCGAGTGATCTGCCCGGCCGAGCCGCCCGCGGTGGCGGTGGGGGACCGACTGCCCGAGTTGACCGTCGAGGGCACCCCGACGTTCATCGTGGCCTCCGCTCTGGCGACCCGGGATTTCCAGGACGTGCACCACGACCGCGACCTCGCTCACGCCAAGGGCTCCGAGGACATCTTCGTCAACATCCTCACGGACACGGGTCTGGTGCAGCGGTTCGTCACCGACTGGGCGGGTCAGCGCGCCCGGATCACGTCGATCAGGCTGCGCCTCGGAGTGCCCTGGTACGCGTACGACACGCTCACCCTGGCCGGTGAGGTCACCGGGGTCGACGCCGACGGGCTGGTCACTCTGAAGATCGTCGGCACGGACTCGTTGGGCGCGCACGTCACCTCGACGGCGACCCTCTACATGAACGGAGATCCACAGTGAGCACCCTCGCGGCCGAGTCACTCGCCAACCGGGCCGCGATCGTCGGCATCGGTGCCACCGACTTCTCCAAGGACTCGGGCCGCTCCGAGCTGCGTCTGGCCGCCGAGGCCGTGCGCGCGGCCGTGGCGGACGCGGGACTGCAGCCGTCGGACGTGGACGGCCTGGTGTCCTTCACGATGGACACCAACACGGAGATCGCGGTGGCGCGGGCCGCCGGCATCGGCAGCCTGAACTTCTTCTCCCGGATCCACTACGGCGGCGGCGCGGCGTGCGCCACGGTGCAGCAGGCCGCGATGGCCGTGGCGACCGGGGTGGCCGAGGTGGTGGTCTGCTACCGCGCGTTCAACGAACGGTCGGGGATGCGGTTCGGCCAGGTCAACTCGGCCCTGGTGCAGCAGGTCAACTCGTCCGGGACGGACAACGCGTTCTCCTACCCGCACGGGCTGTCGACCCCGGCCGGGTTCGTGGCGATGGTCGCCCGGCGGTACATGCACGACTACGGGGCCACGAGCGAGGACTTCGGCCGGATCGCGGTGGTGGACCGCACGCACGCGGCCGTCAACCCGAACGCGTTCTTCTACGACAAGCCGATCACGCTCGCGGATCACCAGAGCTCGCGCTACATCGCCGAGCCACTGCACCTGTTGGACTGCTGCCAGGAGTCCGACGGCGGCCAGGCGATCGTCGTGACCACCCCCGAACGCGCCCGGGACCTGCCGCACCGGCCGGTGTCGATCGCGGCGGCCGCCTCGGGTTCGGGGCCCGATCAATACATCATGACCTCGTACTACCGCCCGGAGCTCGCCGGGCTGCCGGAGATGGGGATCGTCGGCGATCAGCTGTGGTCCCAGTCCGGACTCCGTCCGCAGGACATGGACATGGCGGTGCTGTACGACCACTTCACGCCGTACGTCCTCATGCAGCTCGAGGAGCTCGGCTTCTGCGGCCGAGGAGAGGCCAAGGACTTCGTCCGTGAACCGGGCGCGCTCGAGGTGGGCGGGCGGCTGCCGCTCAACACCCACGGCGGGCAGCTCGGCGAGGCCTACATCCACGGCATGAACGGCATCGCGGAGGGCGTGCGTCAGCTGCGGGGCGACTCGGTGAACCAGGTGCCGGGTGCGGAGAAGCTGGTCGTCACCGCGGGCACCGGGGTGCCGACGTCGGGCCTGGTGCTCACGGTCTGACCGACGGTATGGCGGTGCGGCTGACCGCGGGGCCGACCGACGGCCCGACCTCGGGGCTCAGCCGCGCAGGCACCCGCGGATGAACGACCCGATGTCGCGCACCGCGAGCTTGGCCTCGGGGACGAGGGGGTGGAACACCTGGAACACGTGGAACTGGTGGGGCCAGAGCTGGAACTCGTGCCGGACCCCGTGTTCGGCGAACCGCTCGGCGAGCTTCTCGATCCCCCCGCAGAAGATCTCCTCGCCCCCGCACTGGATGAGGAACGGCGGCCAGTCCGGGGACGGGACGTGATTGATCGGCGAGATGGCGGGATCGTCCGGGTCCACCCCCGGGGCGTACTGGCGTCGGCACAGCTCGGCCAGGCCGAGGGCGAGGAACGGGTCCTTGCGGGTGCGGTCGCGGGCGGTCATGTCCGTGAAGTCCAGATCCACCCACGGTGAGAGCAGGACGACCCCCGCCGGCATCGCGGCCTTCTCCGCGCCGAGGGCGGCCACGAGTTGCAGGGCGAGGTTGCCGCCGGCGGAATCCCCGGCCACCACGATGTCCTGCGCCCGGAAGCCCATGCTCAGCAGCCACTCCCAGCCCGCGAGGGTGTCCTCGGTGGCCGCGGGGTGCGGGTGCTCGGGCGCGAGCCGGTAGTCGGGCAGGAAGACCGGCACGCCGGTCTCGCTGGCCATCCGCGAGGCGAGGGCCTTGTGCGACCAAGGGGATCCGAAGGTGAAGCCACCGCCGTGGATATGGAAGATCACCTTGTCCGAGTGGAAGAACCGCTTGCGACCCACCCACAACCCGGGCACGGGACCGTCCGAGGACCAGTCGTTGGTGGTCTCGAGAGCGGCCGCCCGGCCGGCTCCGGAGGTCAGCGCGCGAAGTCGACCGAGGGACGCGTCGGTAGCCGGCATCTTGTCCAGGGCGGGGCGGACGAACATCCTCAGGCCGCCGGCGAGTCCGCGGGAGCGGAGGGTCCCCTGCTCGCCGGGGCCCGTCAGCGTCGGCGTGCGGCCCGACGGTCGGTCCGCCTCCGGGGCGGCGGATCGGCGACCGTCCACCGGGACCGTCCCCGTCCGCGTGGCGCGGGGCAGCATCAGGCCCCCGTCGTAGGGCGCGCCGCTGTGCGGGGACCGCCGTGAACTCATGTCCAAAATGTAGGCGCTCACGGGCGCGGGGTCACGAGAAACCGCGTTCGCGGAGCGAAGTATAGCTAGAACCCGTTCTACTAATTGAGGGTCTGGCCTGATCAGGGTGCCGTCTGGACATGAGAACAAGTTCAGGTCACAATGTGAGGACAGCCACATTTTGACTGACCTCGCGAAGGATTCCGCCATGACCGAAGCTGCTGACCACTCGACCGATCCGCTCGCCGGCACCAATCCGGAGATGAACCAGGCCGCGGTGTTCGAGGCCGTCGTCGACACGATCCCGGACAACCCGTTGCTGACCATGGACGGTGTCGAGTACTCCTATCGCCAGATCGACGAACTCGCCAACCGGATGGGCCACCTGCTGCGTGCTCACGGTGCGGAGCCACGCAGCCACGTCGCCCTCTACATGAAGAACAGCACCGCACACATGGCGGCCATCCTCGGGTGCATGAAGATCCGGGTGGCCGGGATCAACGTCAACTTCAGGTACACCCCGCCGGAGCTGGTCTACCTGTTCAACGACTCCAAGTCGATCGCCGTGCTGGTCGACGCCGAGTTCGCCGAGACCATGGCCGCCGCGATCCCGGACCTCGAGACCGTCCGCACGGTCATCGTGTTCGGCGGTGTCCCGGAGGTCCTGGCCTCGGCGTGCGCCGCCAAGGGCCTCACCGTTGTCGACGGGGACACCGAATGGCCGGCGCAGTCGGCGGAGCGGGACTTCGAGCCCGTCCGTGGCGACGACCACTGGATCGTCTACACCGGTGGCACCACCGGCTTCCCCAAGGGCGTGCAGTGGCACATGTCGGACTACTTCTACGCGTGCCTGTCGGGCGGGAACCCTTACGGCGACAAGCGGCACAGCCCCGCCGAGGTGGCCGAGAACATCTCGCCCGACGGGGGGTTGAAGGTGGTCATCTCCGCGCCACTCATGCACGGGGCGGGCCTGTTCACACTGCTGACCTTCGTCAATCTGGGCGGCCACCTCATCATGTTCCGGGAGTTCGACGCCGCGGAGATCGTCCGGGCCACGGCGGAGCACAAGGCCCACATCCTCATGTTCGTGGGCGACGGCATGGCGGTGCCGCTGACGGACGAGCTGGTCAAGGCCACCGAGACCATGGACTTCAGCACGCTGTTCATGATGGCCTCCGGCGGCGGCATCTGGTCCAAGTCCAGTCGCGAGCGGGTGCTCGAGGTGCTGCCCAACATCATCATCCGCGACAACTTCGGTGCCTCCGAGGCCGGTAACGACGGCGAGCTGGGGATGAACGAATCCGGTGAGATGACCATCCCGGCCAGCCCGAAGCTCGGCGTGGTCGACGAGGACTTCCGGCCCATCGCGCCGGGCTCGGACGAGGTCGGCTACATCGTCCGCCGCGGTCACCTGCCCGTCGGCTACTGGAACGACCCGGAGAAGACCGCCAAGACCTTCCCCGTGGTCGACGGTCGACGCGTCTCGATACTGGGGGACATGGGCCAGATCCGCGAGGACGGCACGATCGTGTTCCTCGGCCGCGGGTCGGGATGCATCAACACCGGCGGGGAGAAGGTCTTCCCGGAGGAGGTCGAGCAGGCGATCAAGGCCCACCCGGCCGTACACGACGCGCTGGTCGCCGGGGCGCCGGACCCGCGCTACGGGCAGAAGGTCGCCGCCGTGGTCTCGTTCCGCGAGGGGCAGTCGGTCGGGCAGGACGAGCTGTCGGAGTTCCTGCGGCAGTCCCTGGCGAACTACAAGGTCCCCAAGGTGATCGTCGACGTGCCCGAGATCCGCCGGTCGCCCGCGGGCAAGGCCGACTACAAGTGGGCCAAGGACCAGCTGCCCGTGAGCTGACGAGAAGCGCTAGTCCGTCGCGAGGATCCGCTCGACCGCGCCCAGCGGGACCCCCATCCAGCTGGGCCGGTTGCGCGACTCGTACACCACCTCGTAGACGGCCTTGTCCAAGGTGTACGCCCGGAGGAGCGCGCCGGTCTCGCGCGGGTCGGAGTCGCTGACCTCGGCGTACCCGGCGCAGAACGCGTCGACGTTGCGATCCCGCCACTCGCGTGCCCGGAACCGCAACTGCCGGTCGTCGACCCCCACCAGCGTGTGCTGGGCGGCGTAGTCGAGGCTGCGCAGGATCCCGGCCACGTCGCGGGCGGGGGAGTCCGGCACCCGGCGCTCGGCCAGCGGGGCGGACGGTTCCCCCTCGAAGTCGATGATGATCCAGCGGTCCGGGGCCCGGAGGGTCTGGCCCAGGTGCAGGTCACCGTGGACGCGGTGGACCGGCACCGGCCCGGACCCCGCGAGCTCCTCGAAGACGGCTCGCGCGGCGTCGGCGAACCCGGCGAGTTCGGGCACCTCGGCCACCGCCCCGTCGAGCCGCGCCCGCATGCCCGCCACGATCTCGGCGCCGTCCCGGCTGCTGGTGCCGGTCGCGGCCGCGAGGTCGTCGTGGACCTGTGCCACAGCCGCCCCCATCCGCCGGGACTCGTCGGCGAAGTCGGTCCCCACCTCGTCCGCCAGCAGGTCGGCCTCTGCGAACAGGTCGCGCACGCTCGCCGTGGCCATCGCCCAGCCGTCGGCGGCGCCCGCGAGGAACTCCTGGGCCATGGCCAGGGTGGTGGGACCGGCGGCGGCCCCGCCCCCGGCGGCCCCGCCCCCGTCGGCCCCGCCCCCGTCGGCCTCGTCGTCGTCGAGTTCCACCCAGCCCCGCAGCGACGCGACGGCCGGGCACTGCCGGTCAGCCAGCGCGGCGTGGAGCTCCACGTCGGGGTTCAGGCCGGGTTGGACCAGTCGGAACACCTTGACCATGAGATCGTCGCCGAACACCAGGGACGAGTTGGACTGTTCGCCCTCGAGCAGCCTCCCGCGGACGGGCTCAGGGGCCGGGGCGCCCTCCACCAGGCGGAATCGCAGACCCCCCACGAGGTCCTGCGCGGCCAGGTGGGTCACGAGTGACTCGGTCCCGCGCGGGTCGCGCAGTCCGTCGTAGACGACCGGTGAGGCGCCCTCCGGGGTCAGGGGGAGCGTCCGGCGGTCGTCGGGCAGGGACTCCGCGGTGGCCAGCGGGACCTGGTAGCGCTGCGGTCGGCCGTCCACCTCCACGTCCACCAGCAGGTGCTCCACCAGGACGTCCTCGTGGTCCAGCAGGACCGCGCGCCGGGCGATCCGCACCGCGGACAGGCGCCTGCCCTTGCCCGCGAACCACCGCTGCGCGGGAAGCCAGTCGGTCAGCAGGGTGACCATGGTGTCGTCGTCGACCGGGGGGATGCTCATGGCGTGCCTCTCATGCCGGTGTCTCGGTGGGACTGCGCAGTTCCAGCCAGTAGAAGCCGTACCCGGGGAGGGTGAGCTGATACGGGTCGGCGTCGATCTCGGGGAACGGGACGCCGCCGGTGAGCTCGGTGGGTCGGCGGCCGGCGAACTCGGACAGGTCCAGACGCACGGCCTGCGGGAACCGCGAGAGGTTGTTGACGCACAGGATCACGTCCGCCTGCGGGTCCTCCTCGGGGGACCCCATCGTCCGGAGGTAGGCCAGGATGCTCGGGTTGGACCCACCCAGGTCGACGAACTCACCGCGTCCGAACGCGGGGTGGCTCTTGCGCACGTGGATCATGCGACGCGTCCAGTGCAGCAGGCTGGCGGTGGAGTTGAGCTGCGCCTCCACGTTGACCCCCTGGTACCCGTACTGCGGGTCCATGATCACCGGAAGGTACAGCCGGCCCGGGTCGCAGCGGGAGAAGCCGGCGTTGCGGTCGGGGCTCCACTGCATGGGTGTGCGGACGGCGTCACGGTCGCCGAGCCAGATGTTGTCGCCCATCCCGATCTCGTCGCCGTAGTAGAGCACCGGCGACCCGGGCAGGCTGAGCAGCAGCGCCGAGAACAGTTCCAACTGGTTGTGGTCGCCATCGAGGAGCGGGGCCAGGCGCCGCCGGATGCCGATGTTGGCCTTCATCCGTGGGTCCTTGGCGTACTCGGCGTACATGTAGTCGCGTTCCTCGTCCGTGACCATCTCGAGCGTCAGCTCGTCGTGGTTGCGCAGGAAGATGCCCCACTGCGCCGAGGAGGGGATGTCGGGGGTGTGCGCGAGGATCTCGGTGACCGGGAACCGGGACTGGCGCCGCACCGCCATGAAGATCCGCGGCATCAGCGGGAAGTGGAAGGCCATGTGGCACTCGTCGCCCACCTCGGGCTCGCCGAAGTACTCGACCACGTCCTCGGGCCACTGGTTGGCCTCGGCCAGCAGGACCCGCCCGGGGTACTCCTCGTCCACCACCGCCCGGCACCTGCGGAGGAACTCGTGGGTCTCCGGCAGGTTCTCGCAGTTGGTGCCGTCGCGCTCGAAGAGGTACGGCACGGCGTCCAGTCGGAACCCGTCGATCCCCAGGTCCAGCCAGAAGCGCAGGACGTCGATCATCGCGTCCTGGACCTCGGGATTGTCGTAGTTGAGGTCGGGCTGGTGGGAGAAGAAGCGGTGCCAGTAGAACTGCCCCCGCACCGGGTCGTAGGTCCAGTTGGACGTCTCGGTGTCGACGAAGATGATGCGGGCGTCCGGGTACCGGGTGTCGTCGTCGGACCACACGTAGAAGTCCCCGTACGGCCCGGTGGGGTCGGAGCGCGACTCGGTGAACCAGGCGTGGGTGTCGGAGGTGTGGTTCATCACCAGGTCGGTGATCACCCGGATGCCCCGCTGGTGGGCCTGGTCGAGGAATTCGACGAAGTCCTCGACGGTGCCGAACTCGGGCAACACGGCGCGGAAATCGCGGATGTCGTATCCGCCGTCGCGCAGCGGCGAGTCGTAGAACGGCGGCAGCCACAAACAGTCCACCCCGAGCCACTCGAGGTAGTCGAGCTTCTCCGTGAGCCCGCGCAGGTCTCCGGTGCCGTTGCCGTCCGAGTCGTTGAACGCCCTGACCAGGACCTCGTAGAAGACCGCGGACTTGTACCAGTCTCGATCGATCTCGAGCTCGGCCGCGTGCCGGTAGCTGTCGGCGCTGGGCTCGACCACGTGCCCGTCGTCGGTGAGCTCGGGCTCCGCGTGCCGGGGATCGGGGTGCCGGGGATCGGACGGGTGCGGGTCGGCCTGGTGTGGGTCGGCATGAAGTTGGTCAGCCCGGTGGCGCGACATCGGAGACATGGGGGCGAGCCTACGGGCCAGTACGATCCGTTGCATGTGGAAAACCGGCCCGACGGAGCGCATCCGCGGCCTGAGGAGCGTGGATCCCGCGCGGTCGTACCGCGGGCGGCACGGCCGCCGGGCGCGCGCGCTCGCGGCGCTGTTGGACGGCGGCGACGACGAGGTGGTCGTCCGCCCGTGGGAGGTACGACTGCCCAGGACGGTCATCCTCGCCGCGGCCCGGAGCAGGGGGCTGGAGCCGGTCGGCGTCCCGGGGGAGCTCGCGAGACGCGGGCCGTGGTCGGATCCGATGCGCTTCGTCCGGTCGGACGGCGCCGGTTCGGCGGATCCGCGATGAGCGTCGGATGGGCGCTGGTCCTGGTGGCGCTGCTGCCGATCGCCGCGTGGCTGGTGGCCCTCGCAGCGGTGGCCGGACGCCGGGCGCTGCGACGCCGAGGGGACGACCAGGCGCGACGCCGGCGGCTGTCGCGGATGTTGGGGTCCGCCGACCTCGTCGTGGTCCCCACCTCGGACGTCGATCTGCCGGAGTCCACCGTCCTGGCCGTCGCCACCGAGGCGGGGATGCGGTTTCTGGGGTATGAGCGCACCGATTCCCCGCTGCGTCGACGCGTGGGGGTGTTCGTGCGGGCCGGGGGAGAGGTGGACGCCGTGATCCGCGGCGACGCGACCCCCCGGTAGCGTTGCGCCCATGCGCATCGGAATGGCTCTCAACTACAGCGGCGGGTTCGCCGAGACGGCCGCGGAGGCCGCCGACCTCGAGCGGGCGGGGCTGGACATCGCGTTCGTGCCCGAGGCCTACTCGTTCGACGCGGTGAGCCAGCTCGGCTACCTCGCGGCCAAGACCTCGACCATGGAACTGGCCTCGGGAATCCTGCAGATCTACACGCGCACGCCCACCCTGACCGCCATGACCGCCGCCGGCCTGGACTTCGTCTCCGACGGCCGCTTCACCCTGGGCCTCGGTGCCTCGGGTCCGCAGGTCGTCGAGGGATTCCACGGCGTGCGTTACGACGCCCCGCTCGCCCGGACGCGCGAGGTCATCGAGATCTGCCGCAAGGTGTGGCGCCGGGAGAAGGTCGTGCACGACGGGGCCAAGTACCAGATCCCGCTGCCCGCAGACCAGGGCACCGGCCTGGGCAAGCCGCTCAAGCTCATCAACCACCCGGTGCGGGAGTCCATCCCGATCGTGCTGGCGGCGCTCGGACCGAAGAACGTCGAGCTGGCCGCCGAGATCGCCGACGGGTGGCAGCCGCTGTTCTTCCACCCCGAGAAGGCACACCTCGCGTGGGGCGACCCGCTGGCCAAGGGACGTGCGAAGCGTGATCCCTCGCTCGGTGACCTCGAGGTCTACGCCGGGCCGCCGCTGGCGATCTGCGAGGAGAGCGAGGTGCCGGGTTACCTCGATTTCGTGCGGCCGCACCTGGCCCTCTACATCGGTGGGATGGGCGCCCGGGGCAAGAACTTCTACAACGAACTCGCGTGCCGCTACGGCTACGAGGCCGAGGCCGCCCGCATCCAGGACCTGTACCTGGACGGCAAGAAGGACGAGGCCGCCGCGGCGGTGCCGGACGAGCTGGTCCGGTCGGTCTCACTGATCGGCCCCGAGTCGTACGTGGCCGAGCGGGTCGGGGCGTTCCGTGAGGCCGGGGCCACGACCCTCACGGTCGTCCCGATGGCGATGGACGCCGCCGGTCGGATCCGGTTGGTGGAGCGGTTCCGCGATCTCTGCTGACCGGGTCGTGGTCAGGCGAGGTCGACCACCACGTTCTTGAGGACGGGAGCGTCGTCGCGATCGGCCACCGTGGCCGCGACGAGCAGGCGCGAGGCGTCCTCCCACACCCGGATGCGCATGGTCTCGCCCGGGAAGAAGATGCCGCCGAACGTCACGCCGTAGCCGCTGACCCGCTCGACGTCCCCCTCCAGGACGTGGTCCACGACAGCACGCAACACCATCCCGTAGGAGCACAGGCCGTGGAGGATCGGCCTCGGGAACCCGGCCGCCTCGGCGAACGCCGGATCCGAGTGCAGCGGGTTGCGGTCGCCGCAGAGGCGGTAGAGCAGCGCCTGCTGGGGCAGGCTCGCGACCTCGATGGTGTGGTCGGCCTCCCGCTCGGGGTACTCGACCTTCTCCGAGGTTCCTCGCTCGCCCCCGAATCCGCCCTCCCCGCGCGCGAAGATCCCGGACCGCGAGGTCCACAGCTTCTCACCGTCGGCGGAGACGGTCTCGGACTCCTGGATGATCACGGCCGCCGAGCCCTTGTCCTGGATCTCGGCGATCCTGGTCGTGGTGACGGCGGTGCCGGCAGCGGGGATGGGCCGGTGCAGGCGGACCGCTTGGCTTCCGTGGACGACCTTCGCCAGGTCGATCTCCACCCCGGGGAAGGACACCCTCGGCGCCTCGGTGACGTTCATCGTGGCCGCGACGGTGGCGAACGACGGCAGCACCTTCGGGTTCGTGTCGTCCACGTACCGCAGCCCGGCCGTGTCCATGGGGTCACCGGCGGCACCGACTCCGAGCGCGTACAGCGCCACGTCGGAGGCGGTCCAGGAGAACTCCTGCGAGGGGAGTTCGGCTCCCAGGGCCGTCGAGAGGTCGATCGGCACGGTCAGACTCCCGTCTTGTCGATGGTGGTGGGGGCGGCGGCGGTGGAGTCGGCTGTGGCGCCGGCCAGAATGTGCTCGACCGCGAGGTAACCGAACACCATCGCGGGACCGATGGTCGCCCCGGGCCCGGCGTAGGTGTGCCCCATGACCGGCGACGACGCGTTTCCGGCCGCGTAGAGCCCCTCGATCACGGAGCCGTCCGACCGGAGCACCCGGCCGTGGACATCGGTGGTCGCGCCGCCCTTGGTCCCGAGGTCCCCGGGCACCATCTTGACGGCGAAGAACGGGGCCTTGCGGACGGGCCCGAGGCTCGGGTTGGGCTTGTTGGTGGGGTCGCCGTAGTAGTGGTCGTACCCCGAGACCCCGCGCTGGAAGTCCTCGTCGACGCCCTTCTCGGCGAAGCCGTTGAACCGCGTGGCCGTCCGTTCCAGGGCGTCGGCCGGGACCCCGATCAGGCCGGCGAGTTCGGCGAGGGTGTCCGCTTTGTGGAAGTTCTCCGTCTCGAGCCACTTCTTCGGCAGCGGTTGTTTCGCCTGTAGTCCGGCGAAGAGGTACCGGTTCTTGTACTCCTGGTCGAAGATGAGCCAGGCCGGGACGTTCTCGCCCTCGGCCCCCTCCTGGCCGGCCGGGGCCTGACCGTACTCGCCGCCGTACATCCGGTGGCCGGCCTCGACGTACGGCAGCGACTCGTTCATGAACCGCTCGCCGCGTGAGTTGACGAGGAACGAGCAGGGCAGGGACCGCTCGGCGAGCGCGAACCACGGGCCGCGGGGGAGCAGGATCGTGGGACCCCACCAGGCGTCCTCCATGAGGGCCAGCTCCGCACCCACCTTCTCCATGAACTCGATGCCCTCGCCGGTGTTGCCGGCGGCGCCGACCGTCCAGGAGGTGGGGATGGGCTGACGCTGGTACTTGTCCCGCATCTCCTGGTTGTGCTCGAACCCTCCCGAGCCGATGATCACGCCCCGACGGGCGCGGAGGGTCTGCTCCTCCCCGCCGCGGGTCACGGTGATGCCCACGACCCGCTCCTCCAGGCCACTGCCCTCGGTGACCAGTCCGGTCATCGGGGTGTCGAGCCACACCGGGACGCCGGCGTCGAGGAGGCCCTTGCGCAGGGCGCCGATGAGGGCGCGGCCCATGCCCACCATGTTGGCGCCGCGGGCCTTGGCCACCAGCATGCGCATCGTCACGCGGACGGAGCGTCGGAAGCCCTTGGTGGTGGGGCGTTGGAGCAGGTTGAGCCAGCGGTAGTCCGACTGCTTGACCACCATGTTCGCCGGGGCCTTGGCGTAGGGGGGCTCGAGCCTCGACGCCTCGGAGCCCAGCCGGCGGAGGTCGAACGGCCTGGGCTCGACGGACCTGCCACCGAGTCGTCCCCCCGGCGCCTCGGGGTAGTAGTCGGAGTAGTCCACCACCCACTCCAGCTCGAGGGGGGAGTTGGCGAGGACGAAGTCGAGGACCTCGGGGCCGCGGTCGACGTACGCGTCGATCCTCTCCGGGGCCACGACGTCGCCGATGATCGAGCGCAGATAGGTGCGGGCGGCCTCCGGGGTGTCCTGGACCCCGTCCCGCCTGAGGACGGAGTTCCCCGGGATCCACACGCCGCCTCCGGACCGGGCGGTGGAGCCACCGTAGTGAGGCGCCTTCTCCACGAGGACCACGCTGAGGCCCTTCTTCGCTGCTGCGAGGGCGGCCGTCATGCCTGCTCCACCGCTACCGACGACGACGACGTCGAACTCCTGGTCTGCCATGTAGAACACGTTATAGAACCGGGGGCTCGAGCGCCAGACGATCGAGGTAGCATCCCCGTCATGCTCACCGAGGAGACCCGCGCCACACTCGCACAGCGACTCTGGGATGCCGAGGCCGACGTGGCGCCCATCGCGCCGCTCACCGCCGACCATCCCGGGATGACCCCGGACGACGCCTTCGAGATCCAGCTCGTCAACATCCGTCGAAAGCTGGAGGCCGGCGCGGTCGTCACCGGCCACAAGGTGGGTCTGGCCTCCAAGGCCATGCAGGAGATGATGGGCGTCGACGAACCGGACTACGGCCATCTCCTCGACACGATGGAGTATCCGGAGGGCGAGCCGGTCGAGGCCGCGCGGTTCTGCTTCCCGCGCGTGGAGGTCGAGGTGGGGTTCATCCTCGGTGCCGACATCCCTCCGGAGGGGTGCTCACAGGAGGAGGCCGCTGCCGCGATCGAGTGGGTCGTGCCGTCGATCGAGCTGATCGACTCCCGCATCCGCGACTGGAAGATCAGCCTGCCTGACACGATCGCGGACAACGCCTCGTCGTGTGGGTACGTCGTCGGTTCACAGCGGGTGAGGCTGGCGGACCTCGACGTCGCAGCGATCGATGCGACCCTCTACAAGAACGGTGAGTTCCTCGCTTCCGGTCGCTCCGACGCGGTGCTGGGTAACCCGCTCAACTCGGTGGGGTGGCTGGCCTCGACGGTCGCCAAGTTCGGCGTGCGCCTTCGCAAGGGCGACGTGATCCTGCCCGGCACCGCGATCCGGGCGATGGACGCCGCTCCGGGCGATTCCTTCCGCGCCGAGTTCGCGGGTCTGGGCGAGGTCACCATGGAGTTCAGCTGAAGCTGCGGACACGTTACTCGTTCCCGGCCGTCGACATCGCGCGGCTGGCGGCTGCTGCGACCCTGGTCACCAACGGTTCCAGTCGCGCGAGTGCCGATCTGTCTGCCGCGCTCGCGGACAGCGCGGCCACCGCACGGTTGCCGCTGGCGCCGTCGTCGTCGAACACCGGTGCGGCCACACAGTAGAGGCCGGGCGTGAGCTCGGCGCGATCCACCGCCCGCCGGCGGCGCCGGATCTCCGCCAACTCCACCGCGAGCGCATCCGGCGAGGTGAGGGTGGTGTCGGTCCATGCGACCAGCGGGCCCCGGGCGACCCGCTCGGCGGCCGCGTCATCGAACGCCAACATCGCTTTGCCCACGCCGGTGCAATAGGCCGGCAGCCCTCCGCCGATCCGGGACGGGGACGGGATCGGTCGCGGACCGTGCAGTTTGTTGAGGTACACCACCTCGTCGCCGTGCAGCGTGGCCAGGTGCACCGTCGCCCGCGTCGCCTCGAAGAGGTGCGCGAGGAACGGGGTCAGGACCCGGCGGGTTCGTTCGTACGCCGGGGAGGAGGGTATCGGGTCCAGCTCGTGCACCAGCGGTCCCAACCGGTAGCGCTGCCCGATCCGGGTCACCGCGTCGTTCCGTTCGAGCGCGGTCAGGAGTCGGAGGGTCGTGGACTTGGCCAGGCCGGCCTCGCGGGAGATCTCGCTCAGCGTCAAGCCTGTGCCCGCGGCCGTCACCCGTAGCACGTCGAAGGCGCGGTCGACGGGCGATACGGGCGGTTCGTTCATGCGGCGAGTGTAGCGCGGAGCACCGTCAGGGCGGTTCGATGACATCGAACACTTGCGCGAATAGGCGCTCCCGGTTATCATCGAATAGACGTTCGATTCAGGGGTGGCGACGAAGGCGGGGTGTTCCGATGGTCACGACGACGAGCTCGGCGGCGTTCGGGGCGCTGCGCGCCGTGCCGGAGGCCCTGGACACGCTGGGCGCCGAGGCGCTCAGTGAGGTGGCGCGGTCGGCGACGCTGGCGCAGAACCTCGCGGCGGCGACCCGGTTGCGGGCCGCCCATCACCTCGTCGAGGCGATGGCGCGGCTGGATGAGGCGGCGCACGATGACGGGGCGAGCCCGCGGCCGGCGTTCGCCCGCCTGGACCCGGCCGACCGGGCCCGTGACCACCTGGCCGCGGCGATGTCCCTGACCTGCTGGCACGCCGCGCGCCTGGTCACCGCCGGCACCCAGATCCACACCCGCCTGCCCCTGCTGCGCAAGGCCGTCGACCGGGGCCTGCTGCCCGAACAGCTGGCCATCGACACCGCCTGCCGGCTGGCCGAGATCCCCGACCAGATGATCGCGGCAGTGGAATCGGAGGTCGTCGGCGCCCTGGCCCGGGACCTGGACGGGGGCCACCGACCCAGCCGCACCGCCCTGGACACCGCGGTCGACGCCGCCCGCCAACGCCGCGACCCCCGGGCCGCCGAACACGCCGTGGCCGACGCCGCCGAACAGCGCACCGTCCGGTTTCGCCCCGGCCGCAACGGCATGACCAGCATGTGGGCCCACCTGCCCAGCAGCGACGCCGAGAAACTGCGCCGCCGCATCGAGGCCGCCGCCCGCACCGCCTGGCAGGCCGGCCATCCCCGCACACGCAACCAACTGCGCGCCGACGCCCTGTGCGCCCTCGGGGACCCCAACACCGACGACATCTGCACCCCCGTACGCCATGCCGAAGACACCGCCGACAGCGCCGCCGACAGCGCCGCCGACGATGCTGCCGGTGCGGGCGGGCCGCGGCTCGGGGCGTCCTGGGGCACCGAGCAACCAGTGCGGATCTCGGTCATCGACAGCATCGCCCAGGGCCTGCCCAACCGCGTGCAGTTCGTCACCGGCGCCTACGCCAGCTTCGACTGGCTGTGCGAGGAACTACTCTGCAGCGGCGACGCCACCGTGCGATTCGAACTGATCGACCCCCAACCCGGAGTGCTCGACCTGCCCGACGCGGTGCTCAAGTACTTCATCACTCCCGCCCTGGCCGAACGGATCCGGCTACGCGACGGCACCTGCCGCCACCCCGGGTGCACGGTCGACGCCCACGACTGCGACATCGACCACGTCATCGCCTTCGACCACCAGCGTCCCGAACTCGGCGGACCCACCGCCGAATGGAACCTGATCTGCCTGTGCCGCACGCATCACCGCGAGAAGACCTTCGGCCACTGCGCCTACCGGCCCGGACCCCTGGGCGAACTGACCATCATCACCGAAACCGGACACGAACACCGCACCACCCCACACGGCCCCCTGGCACAGGCCCGAGACCGGATCCTCGACCACCGATGGCGCCACCACCTCGACCGCCTCATCACCGACGACGGCCACCTCACCAACCCACCCGGCACCCACCGCCCCCACCCCGCCTGACAGGGTCACCGTGCACCCGCCACTCTCGCGTGTTCCGCTGAACGGCACGCTTGATTGTGGTGGCCGGTCGGCACCGAGAGACTGACGGCATGACAGCGAAGACCAAGCTCACCGCGGCGATAGTGGGATCGGGAAACATCGGTACCGACCTCATGTACAAGCTCGAGCGCAGCGAGTTCATCGAGCCCAAGTGGATGATCGGTATCGACGCGGAGTCCGAGGGGATGAAGCGTGCTGCCGACCACGGTTTGACGTGCATGTCGGGTGGGGCCGACGAACTGCTCGACTCGATCGAGGCGGGGGGCGAGAAGCCGGACCTGCTGTTCGAGGCGACCAGCGCCTACGTCCACAAGGCCTACGCCCCCCGTTACGAAGCCGCGGGCATCATCGCCGTCGACCTCACCCCCGCCGCGGTGGGCCCCATGGTCATCCCACCCGCGAACCTGCACGAGCACGTCGAGGCGCCCAATCACAACATGGTCACCTGCGGTGGCCAGGCCACCATCCCGATGGTCCACGCTGTCTCCTCGATCGTCCCGGTGGAGTACGCCGAGATCGTCGCCTCCGTCTCCTCCGAATCGGCGGGGCCGGGCACCCGGGCGAACATCGACGAGTTCACCGAGACCACCAAGCTGGCCATCGAGAAGGTCGGGGGCGCCAAGCGGGGCAAGGCGATCATCATCCTCAACCCGGCCGAACCGCCGATGATCATGCGCGACACCATCTTCTGCGCGATCCCCGAGGACGCGGACCAGGACCTCATCACCACCGCCATCCGCAAGCGCGAGAAGGAGATCCAGGAGTACGTCCCCGGATACCGGCTGCTCCAGGAGCCACAGTTCGACCCGCCCACCGAGATCACCGGCGGGATGGCGCGGGTCGCCATCTTCGTCGAGGTCGAAGGCGCCGGGGACTTCCTCCCGCCGTACGCCGGCAACCTCGACATCATGACCGCCGCCGCCACGAAGGTCGGCGAGGACATCGCCAGGACCAGGCTCGCCAGGACCGAGCCCGCCACCACGACGCCCGGAGTGTGAGGACCATGGACAGGACCAACCCGTACAACGCGGACGCCCGTGCCTACAGCTCGGAACTCGACATCCGGATCACCGACTCGTCGCTGCGCGACGGCTCTCACCACAAGCGCCACCAGTTCTCGGTCGACGACGTCCGCGACGTCGTCACCGCGCTCGACGGCGCCGGGGTCCCCGTCATCGAGGTCACCCACGGTGACGGGCTCGGCGGTGCCTCATTCAACTACGGCTTCGCCAAGTCCTACGACCAGGACCTCATCAAGGTCGCCGCCGAGACCGCCACGCAGGCCAAGATCGCATTCCTCACCCTGCCGGGACTGGGGATCAAGGACGACATCCTCGCCGCACGCGACAACGGTGGGTCGATCTGCCGGGTGGCCACGCACTGCACCGAGGCCGACGTCTCGATCCAGCACTTCGGTTACGCCCGCGAGCTCGGCCTCGAGACCGTCGGGTTCCTCATGATGAGCCACACCCAGCCGCCGGAGGTGCTCGCCAAGCAGGCCCGCATCATGGCGGACGCGGGATGCCAGTGCGTCTACATCGTCGACTCGGCGGGCGCGCTCGTCATGGACCAGGTATCCGACCGGGTCGCCGCGCTGGTCGCCGAACTCGGCGACGACGCCCAGGTCGGATTCCACGGCCACGAGAACCTGGATGTGGGCGTAGGAAACTCGATCATGGCCATCCGGGCCGGGGCTCAGCAGATCGATGGCTCCACCCGCCGCTTCGGCGCCGGTGCCGGGAACACCCCGGTCGAGGCGCTGGTCGGCGTGTGCGACAAGCTCGGGATCACCACCGGCGTGGACTTCTTCAAGATCGCCGATGCCGCAGAGGACGTGGTGCGACCGCTCATGCCCACGGAGTGCGTGGTCGACCGGTCCGCGCTCATGCTCGGCTACGCGGGCTGTTATTCGTCATTCCTCAAGCACGCCGAGGGACACGCGAACCGCTACGGCGTGCCGTCGTCGGAGATCCTCATCCGCGCCGGCGAGCGCCGCCTGGTGGGCGGTCAGGAGGACCAACTCATCGACATCGCCTTGGAGATCCAGAAGGAGCAGGCGAACGCCTAGGCTCATGTCATGGTCGTGGACGAAGTGCTGCCGCTGCTCACAGCGGCGGCACTCGGTCTCGCGATCGGGATCGAGCGGGAACGCAGTCCTGAGCACCGGTCCCGTCGGATAGGGGCGCGGACGTTCCCACTGTTCGCCCTCGCGGGTGCGATCGGGGCCCTCCTGGGGCCCGTCGGTCTCGCGGTCGCCCTGTCGGTGTCCGGGGCGGCGATCCTCGCCTGGTACTGGCGCGTCACAGCACCCGCGAGGGTGGATGACGGTGCCGACGATGTGGGGATCACGACGATGGCGGCGGCGATCGTCACCACCCTGCTCGGGGCGCTCTCGGTGGCCGATCCCGCACTCGCGGTGGCCCTGGCGGTGGTGGTGGTGATGCTCTTGGCCGCCAAGCACCGGCTGCATGACTTCGCGCGTCACGCCCTGGACGACCGGGACGTCACTGACGCCATCACCCTGCTCGTCGTGGCGTTCCTCGTGCTCCCGCTCATGCCGGACAGGGCGTTCGGCCCGTACGATTCACTCAATCCACGCACCATCTGGATCCTCGTGGTCTTCCTCACCGGGATCGGCTGGGCCGGGTACGTGGCCGCCCGTCTCCTCGGCCGGAAGTGGGGTCTGTTCGTCACCTCGCTGGCGGGGGGCTTCGTGTCCGGCACGGCGTCCACGGCCATCGCGGCCAGGGCGGGGCGCGGCGACGTCGCAGCCCGCCGGGACGCGCTCGGCGCCGCAGTGGTGGTGAACGTCTCCACGTTGGTGCAGGCGGTGGTCGTCACGTGGTTCATCGACAGCGACACCGCCCGGATCGTCCTCGCCGGGGCGGTGGCGGGGATCGCCGTTCTCGTCCTGGAGGTGGCGCTGCTCCTGCGCGCCGGACGGCGGGGTGTCGCGACGGTGGGAGCCTCGGATCCGGACGGCCCCGCGCGGGACTACGGCCGACCGATGTCCCTATGGGCCGCGGTCGGATTGGCCGTGATCCTCGCCCTGCTCCTGATGGCCACCCGGGTGGCCTCACACGAGTTCGGCGGCGCGGGCCTGATCGTGGTCTCCGCGATCGGTGGGCTCGCTGATGCGCACGCCGCCGCGATCGCGGCTGCGTCGGCCGCGTCGGCCGGCGCCGTGTCGGTGAGCGCGGCCGCACTGGCCGTCGGTGTAGGGCTCCTGACGAACCTCGGCGTGAAGCTCGTTCTGGCCGGCGGTCTGGGAGGCGGGAGGTTCGCCGCGGCCCTGGGTGGACTGCTGGTCCCTGTCGCCCTGGCCGTCGGTCTCGGCATGGTGGTGGCCCTGTGATCGTGGGGGTCGGAGCGATGCGGGGCTGACCGGCGGTCAGTCCGGGGTCGACGGCGGCCGCATCGCCCACGTGATCACGGGCCCCAGCGTGGACTCGTCGACCAGCTCCACTCGCTCCCGTGGCAGCAGCAGCCGGGCCATCGGTTCGTCCGGGGTCTTGCGCAATTCTCTGCGCAGCGCGGCCATGAGCACCCGGTCCGACCACCGCAGCCGGTCCGGGTCCAGGTCTCCGCGCAACTGGAAGACCGTGACCGCGCGGCCGGTGGCCGTGACGAGCTTCTGCGCGAGGGTGCCGCGCCCGGGGTCGTCGGCGGGGGAGAGGGCGACGACGACGAGCGCCGTGGGGCCCGGAGCCGATCGGATAGCCCGGATGATGCGCCGCCGCCCGAGGATGGTCGCGACGTACTGGGGAGCCAGGACGATCAACGGGTCGGCGGCGGCTGCGTGCCCCGGCGAGTCGAGTTCCACGGCGCGAGTGCCGAGCTTCTCGGCGAGTGCGTCCGCGTAGCGACGAGTGGAGCCGTAGCGGGAGGTGAAGGTGACGAGGGGGTGGTTCACATCCTGGAGTGTGTCACTCGGAGTACGACACCTCGACACGATCGGTCTTGGGCAGGAGCTGGCAACTCAGCACGTACCCTTCCTCGACCTCCTCCGGGTCGAGGATGCCGTTGTGGATCATTTCGACCTCGCCGGACTTCAGGACGCAGGCGCAGGCGGAGCACTCGCCCTTGCGACAGGAGAACGGAGCCTTGATCCCCTTCGACAGCAGGACGTCGAGCAGCGGGGTGTTGCGGGGCCACGAGACCTCGTGGGTCTCGTCGTCGAGTTCGACGATCGCCGTGGCCGGCCCGGCGCCGTCATCGCCAGGCGAGTCGTCGATCACGATCTCGGCGAACGGGTCGCCCTCGATCGAGGAGAAGGCCTCGGTGTGGATGAGGTGCATGTCGGCACCCGCGCGGCGGAGGCCGTCCTTGACGGTCTCCATGAACGGTGCCGGGCCGCAGATGTACGACTGGCGCTTGGTGGCCACCGGGTGGAGCAGATTCCCGATCATCTCGGGGGAGGGGATGCCCGACACCGATTCGAGCCAGTGCAGGACGGTGAGCCGGTCGGGGTTCTCCCGCTGCAGGGTCTGCAGTTCGTCCTTGAAGATCACGGATTTCTCGTCGCGGTTGGCGTAGACCATGACGATGTGCCCGGTGCCCTGGGAGAGCGCCGACTTGAGGATCGACATCACCGGGGTGATTCCGGAGCCGGCGGCCAGGAGGATGAAGTCCTGGTCGAGATTCTTGGGCGTGAAGATGCCCGACGGTGCCAGGACGTGCATGGACATGCCGACCTCGGCGTTGTCACACAGCCAGTTGGATCCATAGCCGTCCACGGTGCGTTTGACGGTCACCTTGAGACGGGAGTCCTCGGTGGGGGAACTGGAGAGGGAGTAGCACCGCGCCACGGACCCGGTCCGGTCGCTGGGGATCCGCAGGGTGAGGAACTGGCCGGGGGTGTATCGGAAATCGTCCTCCGCGCCGGCCGGGATCTCGAAGACGATCGACTTGGCGTCGGCCGTCTCCTCGATCACCTCGGCGATCGAGAGTTCGCGCACGAAGGAGCCGAGTTGTGGGGTGGCGGTCATGGGTTGGGAGCCTATCGCTTGCGTGCGGCGGTTCGGGAGGTCACTCCGGGACGTCCTACTCCGGGACGAACAGAGGGTTGACCATGTGATCGGTGTCAGCGGGATCGACGCCGTCGGCGAGCGTGATCAGGCCCTCCGCGTAGGCGTACCGGATGCTCGCGAGCATCCGGGGGCACGTGTCCTCGCCCTGGGGCCGCTCCCCGCCCGCCCGCCACTCGGAGAGCACGGGGCAGGCGCGGTCACTGTTCGCGGTCCACTGGATCGAGGTGTGCTTCTCGCTGTTCTTGCGAACGGACGCGCAGGTCCCGCACGTGCGGCACTCCACGGGCTGGAAGCCCGCCCGGGTGTAGGTCTCGCGGTCGAGGTCCGTGTCACCGTGCAGACGCGCGGCGCGCGCCGGGTCGGACCGATCCCAGGTGGGGGCGCGCCGGGCGTCGTGCTGCTTGAACATCAGGTCTCCGCTCGGGAGGCGTTCGCCTCCCCGGCGACCTCGGCCATCCCGGTGTACTGGGTCTGCTCGTCCGAGGTCTCGGCCTCGCCCGCCTCCTGCTTGCGGAGGTTCTCGGCGACCTCGCTCTCCCAGTACGTGTTGGCGGCGGTGGTGTCGACCTCGAACTCGAAACGCTCCTGCATCTCGGGCTCGACCTTGTCCCGGTCCACGTAGAACTGCTCGTACCAGCGGCGGAGCTGGTAGACGGGTCCGTCCTCCTCGCACAGCAGCGGGTTCGCGATCTGGGACTTGCGCTGCCAGATCCTGACGTCCTGGAGGAACCCCTCGCCGAAGAACGTGGCAATCTTCGCGGCCATCTTGGCGGAGGTCGCGTCGTCGAAGCCCGCGGGCTTCTTCACCGAGAGTCCGTACATCAACACGAACGAGTTCTGGTCGATCGGGTAGTGGCAGTTGATGAGGATGGCTTCGGTCTCGAAGTCGCCGTACTTCTGCTTGAGGGGGTTGATCATGTACGCGGGGCCGAAGTAGGACGCCTCGGACTCCAGAAGGGTGTCCCCGTACTTGCCGCCGGTCGGGTCGTGGTCCGGCCGGCCCTTGGTGTTGAGGTACTGGGTGGCGGTCTGGCCCTCGAAGACGTTCTTGAAGTACGTCGGGAACGCGAAGTGGATGTAGTAGAAGTGCGCCATGTCGACGACGTTGTCGACGATCTCCATGCAGTTCGACCCCTCGATCACGAGGCGGTTCCACTCCCAGTCGGTCCACTCGTCGGTGCCGTACTCGGTGACTACCGGGATCGCGTCCTCGTCGCGGGGCGGGTTGCCCTCGTGGTCGTGCCAGACGAAGACCTGACCGGATTGGATGTTCGTGGTCCACGCGCGGGTCCTGGCGCGCAGGGGGACCCGCTTGGCGTAGGGGATGCCCTTGCACTTGCCGTCGCCACCCCACCGCCAGTCGTGGAACGGGCAGGCGATGTTGCCGTCCTTGATCTCGCCGTCGGAGAGGTCGCCTCCGAGGTGGCGACAGTAGGCGTCGAGGACCTTGACCTCGCCCTGGTCGTCCGCCCACACGACGAGCTTGGTGCCGAACGCCTGGATGGAGTGCGGTTTGCCGTCGCTGAACTCCTTGACGGTGCCGATGCAGTGCCAGCCGCGCGCGTAGCGTTCCCGCGCCTCACCCGTGTCGATCTCTCGGACGGCTCCGGGGGCCGAGCCAGTTGCGGTCATGATGATCCTCCTGAGGGCATGAGCCGGATGAGAACAGGTTATAGAATCGGGTTGCCGGTCACAACCAATCCCCGTCGGCGCTGGCACGGGGTGCCATAGCCTGCACTCGGGGGTATTCAGTCTGGTGCAAAACTGTAACGTGTTCTAGTCTAGGGTCAAGCGGCCTACAAAAGCCAGAGAGGGATCACATGAGCGAGCACGCCAACCACGAGGTCATCGACCGGATCAAAGCGCTGCTGCCCGGTTTCGCCGAGCGTGCGCAGGAGACCGAGGACCTACGCCGGGTCCATCCGCAGAACATCGCGGAGCTCGACGAGGCCGGTTTCTTCAAGCTCTGCCAGCCCGCCCAGTGGGGCGGGTACGAGGCGGACATGGAGGCCTTCTACACGGCGGCCATGACCATAGCCTCCGCGTGCCCGTCCACCGGGTGGTGCGCCAGCATCCTGGGGATCCACAACTGGCACCTGGCCCTGTTTCCCCAGCAGGCGCAGGAGGACGTGTGGGGGTCGGACACCACAGTCCGTATCTCGTCGTCCTACGCCCCGATGGGTGCGGCCACGAAGAACGACGACGGGTATCTCCTCAACGGCAAGTGGTCCTGGTCCTCGGGCTGTGACCACGCCGACTGGGTGTTCGTCGGCGGTCCGGTGCTGGACGCAGACGGCAAGATGATCGACTTCTGCACCTTCCTGGTCGAGAAGTCGCAGTACGAGATCCTCGACGTCTGGCACGTCGCCGGACTCAAGGGCACCGGGTCCAACGACATCCTGATCAAGGACGCGCTCATCCCCGCGCACCGCGTGCTGTCCTTCGGGGACATGGCCAACACGACCAGCCCGGGTCTCGAGGTCAACACCAACCCGATCTACCGGATGCCGTGGGGAACCATCCACCCCACGACCATCTCCACGCCGATCGTCGGGATGGCGTTCGGGTGTTACGAGGTGCACCGCGAGCACCAGCGCGCGCGGGTCCGCGCCGCGTTCGGCACCAAGGCCAAGGACGACCCGTTCGCCAAGGTGCGGCTCGCGGAGGCGGCGGGCGACATCGACGCCGCATGGCTGCAGCTCATGCGGAACGTCCGCGAGGAGATGGATCTGATCAAGGCCGGCGAGTTCCCGGGCATGGACATCCGCACCCGCGCCCGCCGGGACCAGGTCCGCGCGACCCAGCGGGCCATCGACGCGATCGGGCTGCTGTTCCAGAACTCGGGCGCCCGCGCGCTCGAGGACACCTCGCCGATCCAGCGGTTCTGGCGCGATGCCAACGCCGGTCGGGTCCACGCGGCCAACGAGGCGACCAAGGCGTACATCATGTACGGACAGAACGAGTTCGGCGAGAAGGTCGCGGACTCCATGGTCTGATCCGCCGGAGCCGATCGAGAGGACTGACTTGGCATGGCGATAAGCAACTTCGGGTATGTGCGGATCTACGCGACCGACATGGAGGCCTGGCGCGAGTACGGCACCAAGGTGCTCGGGTTCGTCGAGGGCAAGGGCGACGACCCCGACGCGCTCTACTTCCGTATGGACGAGAACCCGCATCGGTGGATCATCGTCCCCGGGCCGGAGGACACGCTCGCCGCGGTGGGCTGGGAGTGTGCGAACGAGGCGGAACTCGACGACGTCAGGCGCCGTCTCGAGGACGCCGGGGTCCCCTGGGAGGAGGGCTCGGACGAGCTGAAGCGGGACCGGAAGGTCCGCGGACTGATCACGTGCCAGGACCCCGCCGGGTTCACGCTGGAGATCTACCACACCATCGCGCTACAGCACCGCCGCATCCCCACGCCCTACGGCCACGAGTTCGTCACGGGGGACCAGGGTGCCGGCCACATCGTGCTCTCCACCCCGGACGAGGTCGCGGCGCTCGAGTTCTACCGCGACGTCCTGGGATTCTCCCTCCGCGACTCGATGAGTCTGCCGCCGGAGATCGTGGGTCGACCGGCCGACGGGGAGCCCGCCTGGCTGCGCTTCCTCGGGTGCAACCCCCGCCACCACTCCCTGGCGTTCACACCCTTCCCCAACCCGACCGGGATCATCCACCTCATGGTCGAGGTCGCGTCGGCCGACGACGTGGGGCTGGCGCTGGACCGGGCGTTGCGCAAGAAGGTCAGGATGTCGGCCTCGCTCGGTCGTCACGTCAACGACAAGATGCTCAGCTTCTACATGAAGACGCCCGGTGGTTTCGACTGCGAGTACGGCTGCGAGGGCGTGCAGGTCGACGATGCGGACTGGGTCGCGCGGGAGTCCACGGCGGTGAGCCTGTGGGGACACGATTTCTCCGTCGGCTTCAAGTAGAAGCCTAGGCTGGCCTCCCGGGCGGGACCGCCCGGGAGGCGATGACGCCCACGCACCACCCCAGTCCAGGGAGGACCGACTTCACATGAGCAGCACCGACCACCCCCCGGAGGGACAGAGCTTCTCCAGCCGGGACCTGCGCGACGCGCTCGGCCAGTTCTGTACCGGGATCACCGTCATCACGGCGGTCACGGAGGACGCGCCGGTCGGTTTCGCGTGCCAGTCCTTCTCCGCCCTGTCCCTCGAACCACCCCTGGTGCTGTTCTGCCCGATGAAGACGTCCGGCTCGTGGAAAGGGATCGAGGCGGCCGGCAGGTTCTGCGTCAACATCCTCTCCGAGGAACAGGAGGGCGTCTCCTCCACCTTCGGCCGTCGCGGCGACGACAAGTTCGCGTCGATCGACTGGTCACCGAGCCCGCTCGGCTCGCCGGTGATCCACGGCGTGATGGCCTGGTTGGACTGTGAGATCGACCAGGTCCTCGACGGTGGCGACCACTGGATCGTCCTGGGCCGGGTCGCCCATCTCGGACCGACCGAGCGGGACGTCCGGCCGCTGTTGTTCTACCGCGGCGCATATCTGAGTATCGAGGAGGACATCGTGGATCCGACGCCCGAACAGGAAGAGCTCGAGAACTTCATCACGTCCGCCGACTCGTACACGTGGCTGTGAGCGGCGCGATGGACGGGGCAGCAGTGGACGGGGCAGCAGGGGCGACCGCGCCGTTGGCGCGGGCGCTGGCCGAGGCGGAGGAGATCATCCGGTCGGCGCCGCACGTGCGGACCGAGGAGGACGTCGCGGAGGGGCTCGACTATCTGCTCGGGACCATCCGCGGGGCCATCGAGACCGGCCAGCACCGCGGACGCACACACCCTCAGTTGTTCCAGGCCACGGGTCCGTACACCAAGATGGGCCTGGACAACCCGGACACCCTGTACTTCTACGCCAACCTCGCCGACGGCGCCGAGTACGTGATCGAGGGTCGTCGCGGCACCACCGCGGACCTGTCGTTCCAGGTCATGGCAGGGACGTACTCGGCCGACGAACGCGCCGCGTCGCACGCCGCGTTCGACGACCGTGCTCTCGAGATCGACGACGACGGTCGGTACCGCTTCCGCCTGGGGCCACCACGGCATGACGACGACGAGGGCGACTCCGGCTACGTGGTGCTGCACCCGGGGTCGTCCATGATCGCCGTCCGCGAGGTGTACTCCGACTGGAGCCGGGAGGTGGCCGGGTCGGCGATCCTCCGCAGGGTCGACACGGTGGGCACCGCGCCGGAACCGGTGACGCTCGCCGGGCAGGAGAAGTTCTACGCCAAGCTCGCGCAGGCGCTGGTCGGGAGGCTGCGGACGTGGTTGGCGTTCCCGGAGTGGTTCTTCGGTGACCAGGAGCGCAACACACTGAACGAGCCCCGGCAGACCCCCGGCGGGCTCACCACCCAGTTCTCCTCGGCCGGGGTCTTCGAGCTCGGGGCCGATGAGGCCATGGTGATCTCCGTTCCCGTCGCGGGGGTCCCGTACCAGGGGTTCCAGCTGGGCAGCATGTGGTACGCCTCGCTCGACTACGTGCATCACCAGACGAGCCTCACCGCGGACCAGGCGCACGTCTCCGAGGACGGCATGATCCACCTCGTCGTGGCCGACCGCGACCCCGGTCTGGCCAACTGGATCGAGACCCTGGGGCACCGCGAGGGCATCATGCAGTTCCGGTGGCAGCGGGTGAGCGAGCCCATCACCCCGGAGCTCGGTCCGGCGGTCACAGTGGTGCCGTTCGACCAGCTCGCGAGCGAGGTCCCCGGCTACGACGACCAGCGGGTGAGCTCCGAGCAGTGGCGCGAGCGCATCGCCGCGCGGCAGGACGCGTTCGCGCGGAGAGGACTCTCATGACCGGATCGACCGTGACCGACGACGAGCGGGTGCACGTCGGGACCGTCGAGGACCTCCACGCGAGCGCCTCCCGGGCGATCGGGTTGGAGGACTTCGGCGATGGGCAGGACCACCACCGCGAGGCACTGGGCGTCCTCCTGGACTCCCTGCACTCCGATGCCGGGCTCACCCCGGCCGGGAGCAAGTACTGGCGGTCCGTGCTCAAGGGCGCGATGGTGGCGCGGCTCGTCTCGCAGGCGGGCTTCACCGCGGACCCGGCCCAGGCGGACATCGAGATCGTGCGGCCCGTCGTCGTCACCGGGTTGCCCCGGACCGGGACCACGGCGCTGCACCGGCTCCTCGGCGCCGACCCCGCCAACCAGGGGCTCGAGCTGTGGCTCACGGAGGTGCCCAAGCCGAGGCCGCCGCGGGACCAGTGGGAGGACGACCCCACCTACCGGGGACTACGCGACCTGTACGCCGGGTTCATGTCGGAGAATCCCGACTACGGAGGAGTGCACTACATCTCCGCCGACGACCTGGAGGAGTGCTGGCAGTTGCTGCGCCAGTCCGCGACGTCGGCCTCGTACGAGTGTCTCGTCAGGCTCGACGGGTACTCGACATGGCTGCAGAGCGTGGACTGGGTCCCCGCGTACCGACGGCACAAGCGGAACCTTCAGTTGATCGGTGCGGACGACCCCGATCGCCGCTGGGTGCTCAAGAACCCGAGCCACCTGTTCGCGCTGGACGCACTCCTCGAGGTGTACCCCGACGCCGTGGTGGTGCAGACCCACCGTGATCCGCGGAAGTCCATGGCGTCGATGTTCTCGCTGGCGCACCGGACCGCCGCGGACTGGTCGACCCGCTTCACCCCGGACTACATCGGGTCCTCGCAGCTCGACCTGTGGGCGCGGGGCGTGGCCGAGTTCGACGCGGTCCGTTCACGGCACGAGGCGGACCCGGGCTCGCAGGCGACGTTCGTCGACGTCAACCACCGGGAACTGATCGAGGACCCGGCGGGAGTGGTGGAACGGGTGTACGCCGCGGCCGGCGCGGGGCTCGACGACGACGTGCGGGACGCGGTCGAGGCGGAGAACGCCAGGAGCCTGTCCGGCGACCGCGCACCCGCACACCGCTACACACTCGCCGACTACGGGGTGACCGAGGACCAGATCGCCGAGCGGTTCGCCGGCTACCGGGGCCTCGAGGACTAGGCGGGTCCTCGACGACCAGGCGGGGTCGCGAGGCCAGGCACGTCGGTCCGGAGCCGGATCAGAGGTACTGCCGGGCCCCCTCGATGATGCGGTCGGCGACGTCCTCCTTGCACACGAGCAGGTCCGGGAAATCTATCTGCTCGACGTTGTAGACCAGTTCTGACCCGTCGAGTCGGCTGGCGTGCAGTCCGCGCTGGCGTACCACTCCGTAGGTGGCGGCCGAATCCCACTGGTGGTGGCCACTGGTGTGGATGTAGGCGTCGCACTCGTCCTCCACCACGGTGGCGGTCTTGCCACCACCCGAGCCGAGGCGGGCCAGCGACGCTCCCAGGGACTCGGCGAGTTCCTCCGCGAAGGCCGGTGGATCGGCCTCGGAGACGGCGATGCGCAGGCGGTCGTCCTCCCGCGGGGGCACCAGGGGACCCGGGCGCGGCCCGCGGATGATGGAGATCGGCTGGTACGTGGTGGCACCACGGCCGGTGATCACCCGCCCGTACGCGGGCATGGCGATCGCGCACGCGGTGATCCCGCCGGTGCCGTCGGGGCCGCGCTCCCACAGCGCCACGTGGACCGCCCAGTCCGGGCGCCCCGGGGTGCAGTACGAGCTGACGCCGTCCAGCGGGTCGATCATCCACACCCGCTCGGCCTCCAGGCGCTCCCGCGACTCCGGGTTCCACTCGCCGAAGACCAGGTCGTCGGGACGGGCCACCGCGAGTCGGTCCACGATCACGGCCCGGGCCTCGCCCTCGGCGAAGTCGCCCAGTTCCTCGGGGGCCACGCGGGAGACCCTCAGATCGGTGAGCAGCCGTCCGGCCTGTGCCGCCAGGTCCTCGGCGAGTCGTTGGTCGTTGGTCCGTCCGTGCTCGGGGAAGGGGCTCATACAGGTGATTCTAGAGGCCCGCGGCGACCTCGAGCGCCGCCAGGATCTCGTGGGGCTGACCGAGCAGTTGCGCGGTGCCGTGGGCCCGCTTGAAGTACAGCTGGACGTCGTACTCCCAGGTGATCCCGACCCCCCCGTGGAGCTGGATGGCCTCCCCGGTGATCCACTGCACCGCTTCGGAGCAGTACACCTTGGCCGCGGCGGCCTCGATCTCCGCGGCGTAGGCCGCCTCGTCGGCCTCCGGCCCCTCCCCGAGCGCCTGCGCCTGCGCGACCCTCGCCGCGGCCGAATAGGACAGCGACGCCGCGGTCTCCGCCCTGACGTACATGTCGGCCATGCGGTGCTTGAGCGCCTGGAACGACCCGATGGCCCGGCCGAACTGCGTGCGCTCCTTCGTGTACCTCACGGTCGCGTCGAGAGCGGCCCGCGCGGCGCCGACCTGTTCGGCGGAGATCGCCGCCCACCCCGCGGCGCGGAGCCGGGCCAGGAAACTAGGGCGGGTCCGGATCGGGGTCGCGGACACGGACTCGAAATCGACGCGGGCCATCGTCCGGGTGGGGTCCATGACGGGTACCCGGGTCACGGTGAGGCCGGCGGCGCCGGACGGGACCTCGAACAGCCCCACCTGCCCGCCCGTGATCGCGACGACGAGGAGCGTGGAGGCGGTGTCGGCGCCCAGGACGTGATGGGCCGTGCCGCTCAGGGAGGGATGGTCGCCGTCGCCACCGGACGCCCCGACTCCCGGGGACGCCCACCCGTCCTGCGACGCCCAGCACAGGGCCACCTGATCACCGGCGGCGATGCCGGGCAGGATCCGGGCGCAGGCCGCCTCGTCTCCGGAGGCGAGCACCGCCTGGGCGGCGAGCACCGCCGACCCGAGCAGGGGGGAGGGCGTGAGCCGCCGGCCCAGTTCCTCGCAGACCAGGTGGGTCTCCACCCAGGTGGCGCCGGCGCCGTCGTACCGCTCGGGGATCGACAGCGCCGCCGCCCCGATCTGCTCGACGAGCATCGACCACAGGGCGGGGTCGTGGCCGTGCTCGGAGGCGATGGCGGCCCGCACGGCCGCCGGGTCGGACCTCTTGTCGAGGAGCGCGGCGACCGACTGCCGGAGCGCGGCCTGCTCCTCGGTGTCGACGCCGGGCGACGCGGGTTCTGTCATCGGGCGTTCTCCAGACGGTCCAGCACGCGTCGGCGGTGGTGACCCTGCGTGCCCCAGGCCGTCTGCAGCGCGCGGGTCTTGGTCAACCACAGGCCCAGATCATGCTCGAGGGTGTAGCCGATCGCACCGTGGATCTGCAGCGCCGTGCGGGCCGAGAGGTAGGCGGCGTCGGCGACGGCCACGCGGGCGGCCGAGACGTCGCGGGCCGCGGCCACCGGGTCGTCCGGGTTCTCGGCGATCGCCAGCGCGCCCGCCCACAGCAGCGGGCGGGCCATCGTGAGCGCGATCGCGACCTCGGCGAGCTGGTGCTTGAGCGCCTGGTACTGGCCGATGACCTTGCCATACTGGGACCGCTGCGTGGCGTAGGCGACGCTCATGTCGAGCATCGCCTGCCCGAGGCCCATGAGCTGGGCGGCCGTCCCGAGCGCGCCGTGGTTGACCAGGTCGGTGGTGCTCACCGCGGCCACGCGGGCGCCGGCTGTCGGTGTGGACACCGTGCGGGCCCGGTCCACCGAGCGACGGGCGTCACCGGGCTCGGCGGCGAACACCTCGTCGTCGTCGGCCACCCACAGGTACCCCGCCACGTGGACGTCGGGTGCGAACGGAGACACACCGGGCACGGCGACCGACGCCAGCGTGCCGGAGGCGACGGACCCGGCGACGTCCTCGCCGGCGGGGTCGCCGCCCTCGCCGGAGTGGCGACCCAGCCCGGCGGCGATGCGCGGTGCCACCATGACGGACTCCACCACCGGCCCGGGCACGGCGTGGCGGCCCAGGACCTCGAGGGCGACGACCGCCTCGACGGCCGTGGCGCCGGCCCCACCGGATGCCTCCGGCACGAGAAGCGCGGTGACGCCGGTCTCGGCGATCCGGCCCCACACGGCGGTGCCGGGTGCGGTGTCACCGGCCGCCCAGGAGCGGATCACCGAGGGCATGTCCGACTTGGCCAGCAGCGAGTCGATGCTGGCGGCGAAGTCGACGACCTCGGGATCGAGTGCGAACTGCATGATGGAAACCCCGTTCTCAGCCGCGCGGCAGGCCGAGGAGACGCTCGGCGATGATGTTCTTCTGGACCTCGTTCGTTCCCGCGTAGATGGGCCCGGCGAGGGCGAACAGGTACCCGTCCATCCACTGCTCACCGGCGAGCTCACCGGCCGTGCCGAGCAGGTCCAGGGCGGTCTCGTGGGTCGCGATGTCCCAGTCCGACCAGAAGACCTTGTTGATCGAGGACTCGAACCCCAGGTTGGCGCCGGCGGTGAGCGTGGTGACCGTGTTCCAGGTGCTCAGCTCGTACGCGCGGGAGCCGATCCAGGCGTCGACCACGCGGTCGGCCAGCGAGCCCCGGGCCCGGTCGTCCAGGTCCGGTGCGGAGGATCCCCACAGTTCGAGCAGGCGGTCGGTGGTGGCCAGGAACCGCCCGGGGGAGCGCAGGGAGAGCCCGCGCTCGTTGTTGGCGGTGGACATGGCCACCTTCCAGCCCTGGTTGACCTCGCCGATCACTCCCGATTCCGCCGGGTTCGCCGGATCGTCGGGAACGAAGACGTCCTCGAGGAACAGCTCCGCGAAGCCGGGTAGGCCGTCGAGCTGGTCGATCGGGCGCACGGTCACGCCTTCGGCCCGCAGGTCGAACATGAAGTAGGTCAGGCCCTTGTGGCGGGGCTCGTCGGGGTCGGTGCGGAACAGTCCGAAGCCCTTGTCGGCGAACGAAGCGCGGGTCGACCACACCTTCTGCCCGTTGAGGACCCAGCCGCCGTCGACCTTCCGGGCGGTCGAGCGCAGCGACGCGAGGTCGGAGCCGGCCTCGGGCTCGGACCAGGCCTGCGCCCAGATGTCGTCGGCGCGGGCCATGCGCGGCATGATGTGCGCCAGCTGCTCGGGGGTCGCGTGGTCGAAGAGGGTCGGGGCCAGCAGGAAGATGCCGTTCTGGCTCACGCGCAGGGGGGCGCCGGCGCGGAAGTACTCCTCCTCGAAGACCACCCAGTTGACCAGCCCACAGTCGCGGCCGCCGTACTCCTCGGGCCACGACACGACCGACATACGGGCGTCGGCCATCGTCCGCTCCCACTGTCGGTGGGCCTCGAAGCCCTCGCGGGTGTCCATGTGCGGGAGCGGCTCGGCGGGCACGTTCTCGGCGAGCCACTCGCGGACCTCGAGGCGGAACTCCTGTGTCGAGGCGTCCAGATCCAGATCCACGTCGTCAGTCCTTCCGCTCGCCGGTCGAGGCAGCGCCGCCGGTCGAGGCAGGGCCGCCGGTCGAGCCCGTGTTCGCGCTGTCGCGCATCGAGCGGGCGTCCATCCCGCCGAGCGAGGCGGAGAACGAGTCGGTGTCGTCGGGCTCGGCGTTGGCCGAGTGGGCGAACATGTGCCAGCCGAAGGCCGTGTCGAGGGAGGTCTGCAGGCCCATCTGGTCCTCGTTGGAGTTGATGACCTTCTTCGCGAGCGTCAGTCCGAAGGCGGGCATCGCGGCGATCTCCCCGGCGATCTCGTCGACCTTGGCCTGGAGCTCATCACGCGGGACGACGTGGTTGAGCATCCCCCACTCGAGCGCCTCGGCCGCGCCGAACCTGCGACCGGTGTAGAGGATCTCCTTCGCGCGCCGCGGGCCCAGCACGAAGGCGTGGGCGAAGTACTCCACGCCCGGGATGCCCATCTTGACCACGGGGTCGGAGAAGAACGCGTCGTCCGAGGCCACGATGAAGTCGCAGACCCATGCCAGCATGAGCCCGCCGGCGATGCACGCGCCGTGCACCTGGGCGATCATCGGCTTGGGAATCTCCCGCCAGCGGCGGCACATCTGGACGTAGACCTCGGTCTCGCGGGCCAGGCGCCGGTCTCCGCCGCCGCGGGTGGTGTGGTCCCACCAGAGCGCCGCGCGGTTGGGGTACTCCACGTGGTGGTCTCGCTCGGGGGTGCCGATGTCGTGGCCTGCCGAGAAGTGCTTGCCGTTGGCCCGCAGGACGATGACCTTGACCGCGTCATCCTCGACGGCCCGGACGAAGGCGTTGTCCAGGGAGTACGTCATGACCGAGTTCTGCGCGTTGCGGAAGTCCGGCCGATTGAGGGTGACGTAGGCGGTACCGCCCGTGACCTCGTAGGCGACCGGGTGCGTGTCCGGGCCGAGGTCGTGGACGCCGAGGACCGGGGGGATGGGCGCGTCGGTCATGAGCTGGGACTCTCCTCACCTAGCAAGTGCTTGGTTGGTACTGTACCGGACCCGCCCGCCGGATCGGATTCAGACGCCGTACGCACCGTCGTTCAGACGCCATAAGCACCATCGACGTCGAGCTTCTGGCCGGAGATGAAGCCCGCGCGGTCGGAGGCGAGGAACGCCACGGCCTCGGCGACGTCGTCCGCGGTGCCGAACCGGCGCAGGGGGATGTTCGCGCGGGTGACCTCGAGTGCGCGGTCGTCGAGGTCGCCGGAGGCGATGAGCCGCTCGGCCATCCCGTCGGTGAGCATCCCCGGGCCCACGCAGTTCACGCGCACGCCGTAGCGGCCCTCCTCCGCGGCCAGCCCCCGCGCGAGTTGCTCGACCGCCCCCTTGGGGGCCGCCGACAGGCCGTCGCGGACCGGGTAGCGGGTGGTGGCGGCGGTGGTGACGACGACGACGTTGCCACCCACCTCGCGCAGATGCGGGAGCGCCGGGTGCACGATCGCGAAGAACCCGGCGACGTCCGCACCCAGCTGTGTGCGAAGCTCCGCCGGGCTGGTCCGGGACAGGTGGACCATGGGTACATGGGGCCCGGCACAGTGGGCGAGGACGGCGATCCCGCCGTGCCGGGCGGCGATGCCGTCGATCGCGGCCGCCACGTCGTCGTCGTCGGACCCGTCGCGCCCCGGGGCCAGCCTCACGCACTCCACGCCTCGTCGGGCGGCGCCGGGGTGGTGTCCCGGATCGGCGGACGCGGGCCCGGACAGCTCCGCCGCCAGGTCCACCGGCTCGGTCGAACGGAACCCCAGCACCAGGGGGGACCGGGGGAACTCGACGGCCAGACGGCGCGCCACCGCGCCGCCGATGCCGCCGGACGCGCCGGTGACCAGGACGGCCCCCGGCAGCAGGCCCCCGCTCATCGGAGATCGGTCTTGAGGATCTTGCCCGAGGCGTTGCGCGGGAAGGAGTTCACGAACTCCACCGCCCGCGGGCGCTTGAAGTTGGCGAGGTGCTCGCGGCAGAACCCGAGGACGTCCTCCTCGGTGAGCGACGAGCCCTCGCGGCGCACCACGAACGCCTTGCCGACCTCGCCCATGCGGTCGTCGGGAACGCCGATGACGGCGGTCTCGACCACTCCGTCCAGGCGTGCCAGGGTCTGCTCGATCTCCGCGGGGTACACGTTGAACCCGCCGGTGATGTACATGTCCTTGAGCCTGTCGGTGATGCGCAGGTTGCCGCGGGAGTCGATCTCGCCGACGTCGCCGGTGTGCAGCCACCCGTCGGCATCGATGGTCGCGTCGGTGTTGTCCGGATCGTCGAGGTAGCCCTGCATGACCATCTCGCCGCGGGTGAGGATCTCACCCTTATCACCGATCCTGATCTCCATGCCGGGGTAGGCCCGGCCGCAGGTGGTGGCCACGGTGACGTCGTCGTCGTCCGAGGTGGTGGTGGTGATGAAGCCCATCGTCTCGGTCTGCCCATAGGCGGTGAGCACCGTCTCCAACCCGAGGTCGGACTGCATCCTCTCGACCAGGACCACCGGGACGACCGAGGCGCCGGTCACCGCCAGCCGCAGTGAGGACAGGTCGAACTCCGCCCTGTCGGGGGCGTCGAGGATGGTCTGGAAGATCGTGGGGGCGCCCGGGAGGACCGTGGCGCCCTCGTCCTGCACGAGCCGCATGGTCTCGGTGGGGGAGTACACGGCGAGCGGGATGGCCGCCGCGCCGAAGAGGGTGCAGACCAGGAAGCCGGCCTTGTAGCCGAAGCTGTGGAAGAACGGGTTGACGATGAGGTAGCGGTCGCGCTCGGTGAGTCCGCCGTTCGATCCCCACGCCCGCGCCCCGGCGACGGTCTGCCGGTGCAGCGCCACCACGCCCTTGCTCTTGCCGGTGGTGCCCGAGGTGAAGAGGATGTCGGCGACATCGTCGCCCGTCACCGCGTCCGCCCGGGCGTCCGCCTCCGCTATTGAGGCGGCGGTGGCCTCCGACTGGAGGGCGGTGATGTCGACGACGGTGATGTCGGCGCCCGCCGTGTCACCGCCGTCGAGGGGGATCCGCACGATCGTCCGCAGTGCGGTGGCCGTGGCGAGCGACCCGCCCGCAGCCGTGGTCAGCTCGGCGATCCGCTCGGCGCCGAGGAAGGCGCCCGCGACGATCGCGGCGGTCGCGTGGGTCCGCTGCGCCAGGTCGAGCGTCTCGCTACCGGTGTAGCGGGTGTTGGCGGGGACCACCGTCCCGCCGGCGTACTGCACTCCGAGCGCGGCCACGATCCAGTGGCGGGTGTTGGGCGCCCAGATCACCACCCGGTCACCGGCCTGGACCCCGCGCGCGACGAGGCCCGCTGCGAACCGGCGGGTCTCCTCGAGCAGCTGCGCCCAGGTCCACCGGGTGTCCTGGCCGGGCTGGACGTCGGCCACCGCCTCGCGATCGGGCCAGAGGGCCGCCGCCCGGCGCAGGGCCGCGACCGTGGTCTCGACCTCGCTGCCGGTCTGGGCGCGGTCGGCGGAGGCGGGGCGGGTGGCGGCGGAGCGGTCGGTCATCGCGGACTCCTCGGGTGCTGCGGGGTGTGGCCTCCACCACGGTACCAAGCACCTGCTTGGTCGACCCGCGCGCTCAGTACCTGAGGGCGCCCCGGTCGAACGGGATCTGGACACCCGAGACGGACCGGGATCCGTCGCCGGCCAGGAACGACACCATGTCGGAGACCTCCTCCGGCGGCATGAAGTCGGCCAGGGTGCTGGCGCCGTCCGCGAGTACGTGCTTCAGGGGCATCGGCGAGAAGCTGTGCAGATATGAGGGGAACCGGCCGAAGATCTCCGCCATCCCGTCGGGGTCGATCATCGGCGTGTCCACGGAATAGGGATGGATCGAGTTGACGCGGATGCCGAATTCCCCCACCTCGAGGGCGAGCGAGTTGGTCAGCGCCACCAGACCTGCCTTGGAGGCCGAGTAGTGGCCGTTGCCCGGCGTCGCCTTGAGTCCCGCCGAGGAACTGACGATGATGATCGAACCGCCGTTGCCCGCTTCGATCATCGCCGGCACGGCAGCGCGGATCGTCCGCCATGTACCGCTCAGGTTGACGCCGATGACCATGTCCCAGTCGTCCTCCGGCAGCTCCCACAGGCGGCCCCAGTTCAGCACGCCGGCGTTGGCCACGACGATGTCCAGCCGGCCGAACTCGGCGATGGTGCGGGCGACCAACTCTTGGAGCGGTCCGAGCTCCCGGATGTCCAGTTCCGCCGAGAGGGCCCTGCCCCCGGCCTGCTCGACCAGGCGGACGGTCTCGGCGAGGTCGTCGGGGCCGGGCGCCGGATAGGAGACGGAGGCGGACACCGGGGCGCAGATGTCGGTCACCACGACGTCCGCCCCCTCCGAGGCGAGGCGGACGGCGTGGGCCCGGCCCTGTGCCCGGGCGGCGCCGGTGACCAGTGCGACCTTGCCCTTCAGGGGGGTGTCAGGGGTGTTCATGCCGACCATCACACCCGACGACGTCCGCAGGGGCGGGCGGTTCCGGCAAACCAAGCAAGTGCTTGGTAGTGTGGTGGAATGACGCAGAGCACGGCATCCGACCCGCGCAGGCCGGCGTCGGAGATGACCGACGACGAGTTCGCCGCGGAATTCCGCACGTGGTTGGACGCCAACCTCACCGGTGAGTTCGCCGAGATCAGGGGGACCGGCGGGCCGGGCAGCGAGCACCAGTTCTTCGCGCGGCGTCTGGCCTGGGAACGGCACATGGCCGAGGCCGGGTGGACCTGCGTGGGGTGGCCGGTCGAGTACGGCGGACGGGGGGCGTCGCTCAGCCAGCAGGTCCGCGTCCACGAGGAATACGCGAAGGCCGACGCCCCGGCGAGGGTCTCGCACCTCGGTGAGACGCTGCTCGGCCCGACCCTCATCGCCCATGGCACGCCGGAGCAGAAGGACCGCTTCCTGCCCCGGATCCTCGACGTCACCGAACTGTGGGCCCAGGGCTACTCCGAACCGGGAGCGGGGTCCGATCTGGCGAACGTGTCCACCACCGCCCGCCTGGGTGAGGACGGCAGGTGGCATCTGCACGGCCAGAAGGTGTGGACCTCCCTGGCGCATCTGAGCCAGTGGGTCTTCGTCGTGGCCCGCACCGAGGAGGGGACCAGTCGGCACAAGGGACTGAGCTTCCTCCTGGTGCCCCTCGACCAACCGGGCGTCGAGATCAGGCCCATCCAGCAGCTCACCGGGACCTCCGAGTTCAACGAGGTCTTCTTCGACGACGCGGTCACCGAGGCCGGGATGATCGTGGGGGAGCGCGGCGAGGGCTGGAAGGTCGCCATGACCCTGCTGGAGTTCGAGCGCGGGGTGTCGACCCTCGGCCAGCAGGTCGGCTTCGCCCGCGAACTCGACCAGATCGTGGACATGGCCCGGTCTAACGGCAGCGCGCACGTCCCCGCCGTGCGTGAACGGATCACGCGTGCCTGGGTCGGTCTCAGGGTGATCCGCGCCCACGCTCTGCGCACACTCGCCGAGCGTGACGCCTCCGGTGGCAACGCCTCGGCGGCCAAGCTCCTGTGGGCCACCTGGCACCGCGACCTCGGCGAACTGGCGATGATCGTGCAGGGGGCGGAGTCGCTCACCGGGCCCACCCACGACTCCGAGGGTGCGGCCACCGACCTCCACGACCCGGAGCACCTCGAGTTGGCGCGGTGGCAACGGCTCTTCCTGTTCACCCGCGCCGACACGATCTACGGCGGATCCAACGAGATCCAGCGCAACATCATCTCCGAGCGCGTGCTCGGACTACCCCGAGAGGCCAGGCCGTCATGACCCAGCACAAGTCCCCCCTTGCCACCTCCCCCCTCGCCACCGTGCCGCAGGAGACCCCTGGCCACGGTCTGCTGGCCGGCAAGAAGGTCGTGGTGACGGCCGCCGCGGGCACGGGCATCGGATTCTCGGCCGCCCGTCGCGCCGCGCTCGAGGGCGCCGACGTACTGGTGTCCGACTTCCACGAGCGCCGGATGAACGAGGCCCGTGACGCGCTCGCCGCCGAGTTCCCCGACCAGCGCTTCGAGGCCATCACGTGCAACGTGCAGTCGACCTCCGATGTCGACGGGCTGATCACCGGCGCCGCACGGACGCTCGGCCGGATCGACGTGCTGGTCAACAACGCCGGATTCGGCGGCGAGGGCGAACTGGTCGACATGGCCGACGAGGACTGGGACCGGGTCCTGGACATCACGCTCAACGGAACCTTTCGCGCGACCCGTGCGGCGTTGCGGTACTTCCGCGACGTGCCCCACAACGGGGTGATCGTCAACAACGCCTCCGTGCTCGGGTGGCGCGCCCAGCGTGCGCAGGCCCACTACGCGGCGGCGAAGGCCGGCGTGATGGCGCTGACCCGGTGCTCGGCGATCGAGGGGGCCGATTTCGGCGTCCGTATCAACGCGATCGCGCCCTCCATCGCCCGACACGCGTTCCTGGAGAAGTCGGCCTCCGCCGAACTCCTCGACGAACTCGCCGCCAAGGAGGCCTTCGGACGCGCCGCGGACGTCTGGGAGGTGGCCGCGACCATCGCCATGCTCGCCAGCGACTACACCACGTACCTCACCGGAGAGGTCGTCTCCATCTCGTCACAGCGGGCCTGACCCGCAGGCGGCACCCGGGGAGGGGGAGCGAAGGAGATCAGGCGTTCCGGATCTTCTCGACCTGCTTGGCAAAGGCGTCGACGGCCGTGTCCCGTTCCGCGTCCGACACCGGCCCCGCCGCGTTGGCGACCGTGACGGACACGCCGATTCCCCGCACGACCCCGGTGATCAGGACGTTGCCGGTGAGCAGCTCCTGGCCCATCATGTCCATCGCGTTGTTCTGCGTGATGGCCGCGAAGTGCTCCACGCCCTCCGGCGCCTCGAGGGGCAAGAGCTGGTTCTCGGCGCGGGTCGTCACCTCGGTCCCTTCGAGCGGGATCGTGACGGTCATGGTGGGGCAGTCGACGATCAGCCGGTCACGATCGTTGAGGCCTGCCGTCACCGTCGTCACCGACACCGCGTACGCGGTGTTCTCGCTCTGGCCCGCCTGGATGGCGATCGCACCCGGCTCGGCCTGGGCGAGGAACGCGTCCTGGCTGAAGTCGGCGCAGCGCTCGGGGTCCACGCGGACGCCGGCGGCGATGTCCTCGAGGGCGCCGACCCCTCCGGCGATCTCCTCGGCCGAGACGGGGGCGAGACCGAGCTCGGGAGCGTCCTGGGCGTTGAGGACGAGTTGATCCACGCCGGCCTCGGGCGCACCCGGCGCGCCGGTGGGTTGCTCCTGACGCATCTCGCTCGTCGCGGGCGTGGTCTCCGCGGGGGCCGCGTCGTCACCGCTCTCGCCGATCGTGCAGGAGGCCAGGCCCAGGGTGAGGCCCACGGCCGCCGAGGCCGCGAGGACCCGGCGACCCGCTCGGCGCGGGCCGGAGGAGCGAGGGGAGGAGAAGACGGTGGAGCGCATGGGGGGAGTCTAGGCAGAACGCGTCGACGACGGGTGGACCGACGCGGCCATGCGGCCACCGGACCGTCCCTAGCAAGTGCTTGGTTGGTAGAGTGGCCGGATGACCAGCACGACCAGACGTGAGGAGCTCCTGGCGATCGCCGCCGGGCTCTTCGCCGAGCGCGGCCTGCGAGCCACCACCGTGCGGGACATCGCGGACGCCGCCGGCATCCTCTCCGGCAGTCTCTACCACCACTTCTCGTCCAAAGAGGCGATCGTAGACGAGATCCTCCGCGGGTTCCTCGACTCCCTCTTCGGGGACTATCACCGGATCGTTCAGGCGGGCTCCTCGCCCCGGGAGACCCTCGAAGGGCTGGTCCGCGTCTCGTTCGAGGCCATTCACCGTCACAGGGACGAGGTGGCCATCTACCAGGACGAACTCAAGCATCTACGGGGCAACCCCAGGTTCGATTACCTCCGCGAGCGCAACACCGAGTTCCGTGAGATGTGGACCGACGTGCTGGGCCGGGGCATCGAGTCCGGCCAGTTCCGTCCCGACCTCGACATCAGGCTCACCTACCGGTTCCTCCGCGACACCGTGTGGGTGGCCGTGCGCTGGTACAGGCCGGAGGACGACGACGACCACGCCGCGATCGCGGACCAGTACCTGCACATCGTGCTCGACGGCCTGGCCGTCGACTGAACCCACCTGACACCATCCACGAGGAGACACATGACCAGCGTGACCGGCCGCGAGGCCTACGTTATCGACGCCGTCCGGACGCCTGCGGGAAAGCGCGGCGGGAGCCTGTCCGGCCAGCACCCGGCGGACCTGGGCGCGCACGTCATCAGCGCGGTTGTGGAGCGCACGGGGATCGACCCCGAGGTGGTCGACGACGTGATCTTCGGCTGCGTGGACGCCATAGGCCCGCAGGCGGGCAACATCGCGCGCTCCGCGTGGCTCGCCGCCGGGATGCCCCTCGGTGTGCCCGGGACCACCGTCGACCGCCAGTGCGGCTCCAGTCAGCAGGCCATCCACTTCGGTGCCCAGGGGATCATGTCCGGCACCCAGGACGTGATCCTGTTCGGGGGCGTGCAGAACATGAGCGCGCTGCCGATCTCCTCCGCCATGCTCGCCGGCCGTGAGTACGGATTCGACGACCCGTTCACCGGCTCCACCGGATGGGTCTCCCGCTTCGGCTCCCAGGAGATCTCCCAGTTCAACGGTGCCCAGATGATGGCCGACAAGTGGGACATCTCGCGGGGGGAGATGGAGGAGTGGGCGCTGCAGTCCCACGGCCGCGCCCGCGCCGCGATCGCCGAGGGCCGGTTCGCGAACGAATACGTCCCGCTCGCCGGTCTCGAGGCCGACGAGACCACGCGCGAGACCACCCTCGAGAAGATGGCCTCCCTACCCGTGCTGGCCGAGGGTGGGTCGCTGACCGCTGCCGTGGCGTCGCAGATCTCCGACGGTGCGTCCGCCGGGTTGCTCGCCTCCGCCGAGGCGGTGGAGAAGTACGGCCTCACGCCGCGTGCCCGGATCCACCATCTGACCGTGCGCGGTGACGATCCGGTGATGATGCTCTCCGCGCCGATCCCCGCCACCCGGTGGGCTCTGGAGAAGACCGGACTGACGATCGACGACATCGACGTGGTGGAGATCAACGAGGCGTTCGCCCCCGTCGTGTTGGCCTGGATCAAAGAGATCGGTGCCGACCCGGCCCGGGTGAACCCCAACGGCGGCGGCATCGCGCTGGGCCACCCGCTCGGCGCGACCGGTGCGAAGCTGTTCGCCACCCTGCTGAACGAACTCGAGCGCACCGGCGGCCGCTACGGCCTGCAGACGATGTGTGAAGGCGGCGGCACCGCCAACGTGACGATCATCGAGCGACTCGACTCCTGACGCGCCGCCCCCGAGGCCCCGCACCACGAGACAGGCCCCGCACCACCCGGTGCGGGGCCTGTGACGCGTGAGGCCTGCTCTCGTGGTCAGCCCTCGGCCGAGAGGGTGTCCAGGCCGAGGCCGCCGCCCTCGCCGCCGCCGAGCAGGCCGAGGAGGCTGCCGAGTCCGCTGGCGTCGCCCTCGCCGGTCGCCGAGGACAGGGTGCCGAGGGTGTCCTCGGTCGACAGCCCGCCGAGGCTGCCCTGGATCGCATCGAGCGGATCGCCCACGAGCACGGGCCCGCCGATGTCCGACCCACCGAGCAGGCAGTAGCTGACCACGGCGTAGACGTTAGACGGCACGGTGGCCGACACCGTGACGTCAGCGATCGTCACGCTGGCGATCGGGCTGGGCACGAGGCCGCCGGTCTGGAGGAACGTCACGTCGGCCATGCTGTTGATCAGGTTGTTGATCGCGGTGAGGTCGAGGTTGTTGAGCGCCTCGAGCTGGGTGAGGAGAGCCGGGGCGCTCGACGTCGGGACCACCGCGGCGACACACGTGTCGGCGTCGACCACGAAGTCCTTCTCGAAGGTGACGGACACTGTGTTGCCGTTGACCACGGGGTTCGCGGCCGTGGCGGCGGACGCGGCGCCGGCGCCGGCGAGGGTGAGGGCGGCGGTGGCGCCGAGGGCGGCAGCGACGCGGACTGCGGTGCGGTGGGGGGTCATCGTGTTCTCCTGTGGGTGCGGGGCCGGGGTCCCCGATTGGGGGACAACGGCTCTCAGGGTAGGCCAAGAAAGTCCTGAGGAAGTGCTGATTGGGCTAACACGACCGCACCCGTCGGCGTTTCCGGCCGGCGGGTTGGTGAAAGAAGTTTCCCGTGGTTCTGGTGGGGTTACTAGTCCATCTCCCGCAGGGCTTTCAACCGCTGGTGCGCCTCCGTCATGATCCGCTGGATAAGCTCGTCGCAGCTGGGTAAGTCCTCGATCATCCCCACGACCTGGCCGGACGCGAGCACACCGGCCTCGGTATTGCCCTCGACCAGCCCGGCCTTGAGCAGCATCGGGGTGTTGGCGGCCATGACGATCTGCTGCCAGGTTCGCTCGGAGGCCTTCTTCATGTTGAGGCCGTCCCTGGCGAGGGTCTGCCACTTCATGCCGGTCATCGACTTGAACCTGTTGGCGTTCTGGACCGCGGCCAGCATCCCCTTGACGGGGCTGCCGGACTCGAGCGCGTTGACCAGGCCGGTGCGCAGGACGCGGTGCGGCATCCCGTCGACACGGGTGGAGACGACGGTGTCCTGCAGTCCCTTCTCCAGATACTGCTTCTTCACCGCGTCCGGGACCCGGGAGTCGCTGGTGAGCAGGAAGCGTGTGCCCATGGCCACGCCCGCGGCCCCGTAGGCGAGCGCGGCCACCAGGCCGCGGCCGTCGAAGAAGCCTCCACCGGCGATGACGGGGATGGAGGTGTTCCCGGCACCACCGAGGGCGTCAATGACACTCGGCAGCAACAGCGTCGTGGCGACCTGGCCGGTGTGTCCTCCGCCCTCGCCGCCCTGGACTATCACCGCGTCGGCGCCCCAGGACGCCACCTTGACGGCGTGCTTCGCCGCGCCGATGGAGGGGACCACGACGAGGCCGTTGTCCTTGAGGCGCGCGATCAACTCGGGCTTGGGTGCGAGGGCGAACGACGCCACCGTCACCCCGTGTCGGATCATCAGCTCGCACCGCTCTGCGGCGTCCTCGGCATCGGCGCGGAGGTTGACCCCGAAGGGTCGGGTGGTCAGCTCCTTGGTGCGCACGATGGCGTTCTCGAGTTCCTGGTACGTCATCGTGGCCGAGGCGATGATCCCCAGACCGCCGGCGTTTGCGGTGGCCGCGGTCAGTTCGGGTCCGGAGACCCAGCCCATGCCCGTCTGGACGATGGGGTACTCGACCCCGACGAGCTCGGTGAAGGCTGTGGTGATGGTCGGCGCACTCATGCGGACGGCACCTCGCGGTCGCGGAACCCGCGGGGGTCCAGCACCTCACGGATGAGGCGCAGCTCCTCGGCGGACGGGGCTCGGGTGACCGCGGCCTCCGCCAGGCCCTCGATCTCGAAGCCGGTGTTCTCCGCGACCTCCTCGGCGGTGACGCCCGGGTGCAGGCTCAGCGCACGCATGCCGTGGTCGGTCCCGCCGAAGTCGAACACGCCGAGGTTGGACACCACCCGGTGCAGGTGGTGGTACCGGAACGCCGGATCGCCCGGGGTGTAGCGGTCGTAACCCACGCCGCAGACGATGTCGACCTCCTCGGTGAACACGCGCGTGGAGTGCTTGCCCACCCAGTAGCTGGTCGCGTGGTTGATCGAGTTGCCGGGCGCACCCCGCAGGCCGAACATCTGCCGCGTGGGCTGCTGAACGTCGTCGCCGAAGGCGGATAGATTCTGGTTGCCGAAGCGGTCGATCTGGTTGGCACCCATCACCACGTGGCGTGTGCCGGCCTGCAGGACGTCGAACACCCGGGGGAAGGGGATGTACCCCTCGAAATCGATGACCTTGCCCAGCGGCGGGGTCTGGCCGAGGAAGCGGTACTCCCCGTCGGTGATGAGCAGATCCGGCTCGGAGGTCAGACGCGCGAGCCGCGCCCCGATGGTGGCCATCGGGGTCATGGGCGAGGCGAAGATCTCCCCGGCACCGGCGAAGATCTCCGCGCACGCGATGGCGCAGTACTCGGCCCTGCTGATGGACTGAGCGGTAGCGGGCTGTGTGGTGGGGTCGGTCATCACTTGGCTCCCTTGTCTGCGGCAGCGGCGGCCTTCTCGGCGGCGACCTTCTCCGCGAAGGCGGCGACTGCCGTCTGGTAATCCTCCTCGGACCCGGACAGGAACTCGGAGACGAAGCTCGCCCACGACGCGTCGTCCTTGGCGGCGGTGGCGTAGTGGCGCTGGAACGCCTCATCGCGGCCGTATCCGCCGGCGAAGGTGAAGTGGGCGCCGTTCGGGGCCTCGGAGACGGTGTCCACGAACATGCGGCTGAGCAGCATGCGCTGCGGGCCGACCTCGTTCATCAGCGCGTCGGCGGAGTCCACGACCTCGTCGACCTCGAGCAGGACGGTGTCGGCGGCCATGGCGTAGAGGTCGTCGAAGTACCCGTCGACGCCGGTGAACGCGGCGTTCCCGTGCCTGTCCGCCTTGTCCAGGTGGATCAGGGCGGCGTCCATCCGCAGGGCCGGCATCGCCACGAGGGTCTCTGTCCGGCCGTCCACCGGATAGGGGGAGTCGACGGTCGTGAGCTCGTCCCCCCAGAACCGGAACACGTCCGAGCCGAGCCCGGCGCGGGTGGGCAGGAACGGCAGGCGGTGCGCGGCGGCGGTGAGGCCGGCCCGGACCATTCCCTCGTCCATCTCACGGGAGAGAATCGATCCCTCGGTGCGCCGACGCGCGAACCACGGGTCGTAGAACGGCGCGGAGTCCAGGGACACGAAACCGTAATAGGCCTTCGACACCTTCCCGGCCGAGCAGAGCAGCCCCAGGTCGGGTCCGCCGAAGGAGATCACCGTGAGGTCGGTGAGGTCCTCCCGGCGGAGGATCGCCCGGACGAGCGCCATGGGCTTGCGCCGTGAGCCCCATCCGCCGATGCCGATGGTCATGCCGCTGCGCAGGCGCGACACGGCCTCGTCGAGACTGGTGCGCTTGTCGCGCGGGGTGGGGGTCGTCGTCACTTGTTCTCGCCCGTCCTCTCGGCTCGATCAGTTCGTCTGTCCAGGTTCGTCCCGCTCTTCACGAACTCGTCTCGGTGCTCGTCGGCCACGCCGGCGAGGTTGAGTTCGAAGGTGAAGCCCTGCTCCATCCGGTATGAGGACTTCACGTCGACGGGATCGATGTGGTTGATGGCTTCCTTGGCCGCGCGGATGACCCGGGTGTCCTTGGCGGCGATCGTCTCGGCGAGGCCCCGGGCGGCCGCGTCGAGCTGGTCGCGGGGGACCACCTCGTACACGGTGCCCCACTGGTGGAGCTGCTGCGCGGTGACCTTGCGGGAGGTGAAGTACAGGGTGCGCATCATGTGCGGGGGGACCATGCGGGCCAGGTGGGTGGCCGCTCCGAGCGCTCCCCGGTCCACCTCGGGGAGGCCGAACACCGCGTCGTCGGAGGCGACGATGCAGTCCGCGTTCCCCACGAGCCCGATCCCGCCGCCGACACAGAAGCCGTTCACCGCGGCGATCACGGGGACCGCGCACTCGTACACGGCGTTGAAAGCCACGTAGCAGCCGCGATTGGCGGCGAGCAGGTGGTCGAAACCCTCGAAGTTCTGCATCTCCTTGATGTCCACGCCGGCGTTGAACCCGCGGCCCTCGGCCCGCAGGATCACCACGTGAACCTCCGGGTCGCGCCCGGCGGCGAGGATCTGCTCGCCGAGCTCGAACCATCCCGCGGAGGGGATGGCGTTGACGGGGGGGAAGTCGACGGTGACGGTCGCGATGCCGTCCGATCCCTTGTCGAGGGTGATGCCCATGGTGCTCCCTTCGCACGCCGACGCTGTGTGGTTCAGCGGCCGGGTGACTAACCAAACGCTTGCTTGGTAGGCTAGCACGCATGTCGCACATCGATCTGGGTCTGGCGGGCAGGGTCGTCCTCGTCACGGGCGGCGTCCGCGGTGTCGGCGCCGGGATCAGCAGGGTCTTCCGCGAAGCCGGGGCCGTCGTCGTCACCTGCGCGCGGCGCCCCGCCGACGAGGGGTCCGACGTCGCCGATCTCGAGTTCCACTCGGTCGACCTCCGTGACCCCGGCGCGGTCCGCGCGATGGTCGACCGCATCGTGGATCGGCACGGCCGGCTCGACGTGGTGGTCAACAACGCCGGTGGGGCCCCCTTCGCCCTGGCGGCCGAAGCCAGCCCGAACTTCCACTCCAAGATCGTCGCGCTGAACCTGTTGTCCGCGCTCACGGTGGCCCAGGAGGCGAACCGGGTGATGCAGCCGGCCGGAGGGGCGATCGTCAACATCTCCTCGGTGTCCGGGCACCGTCCATCGCCGGGAACGGCGTCCTACGGCGCGGCCAAGGCGGGGATCGACTCCCTGACCCGATCCCTGGCCGTCGAGTGGGCGCCCGCGGTGCGGATCAACTCCGTCGTGGTGGGTCCGGTGAGGACCGAGCTCGCCGAGATGCACTACGGGGACGCCGACGGGGTGGCCGCGGTCGACGCCACCATCCCCATGGGACGGATGGCGGATCCACGCGACGTGGGCCAGGCGGCCGCGTTCCTGGCATCCCCACTGGCGGCGTACATCACCGGAGCCGAGCTCCTGGTTCACGGCGGTGGCGAGAAGCCGGCGTTCCTGTCGGCGTCCAACGCCAACACGACGTCCTGACATCACCGAACATCTATCCGAGGAGAACCATGGGAATCTGCGACGGACGCGTCGTCATCGTCACCGGCGCCGGCCGCGGAATCGGGCGGGAACACGCACTGGCCTTCGCCGCCGAGGGAGCCAGGGTCGTGGTCAACGACCTCGGCGCCGGTCTCGACGGATCGGACGTGGGGGAGTCCCCGGCCGAGCAGGTGGTCGAGGAGATCCGGGCAGCCGGAGGTGAGGCCGTGGTCAACGGTAACGACATCTCCTCGTGGGAGGGCGCACGCGAACTCGTCCATCAGGCGATCGACCACTTCGGTGGCCTCGACGTGCTGGTCAACAACGCAGGCTTCCTCCGGGACAAAATGCTCGTCGGTATGGGGGAGCAGGACTGGGACACCGTGATCAACGTCCATCTCAAGGGCCACTTCGCGCCTCTGCGCCACGCCGCCGAGTACTGGCGCGCCGAATCGAAGGCCGGCCGCCCCCGCCGGGCCAGGGTCATCAACACCTCCTCGGGGGCCGGGCTCTTCGGATCGGTCGGACAGGGTAACTACGCCACCGCGAAGGCCGGAATCGCGCTGTTGACCATCCAGACCGCCGCGGAGATGAAGGGGTACGGCGTCACCGCCAACGCGATCGCTCCCGCTGCGCGTACTCGCATGACCACCTCCGCCGGGGAGGGCATGGCGTCACAGATGGCGGCACCCGAGGACGGTTCCTTCGACGCGATGGACCCCGCCAATGTCTCGCCGCTGGTCGTGTGGCTCGGGTCGGCGGAGTCGGACGAGGTCACCGGGCGTGTGTTCGAGGTCGAGGGCGGGAAGGTCACCGTGTGCGACGGGTGGCAGCGGGCAGCGTCCGAGGACAAGGGTGCGAAGTGGGACCCGGTAGAGCTCGGGTCGGTGGTGCCGCGACTGCTCACCGCGTCCCCGTCGCCGGTGCCCGTCTACGGCGCCCGCTGAATCGCTCGGCCCGGGGCCGTCCTCCGGGATCAAGAGATGGAGCCCCGCACCGTCACGGTGCGGGGCTCCATCTCTGTGCCCGGGTCGACGCCCGGGGTCAGGTGCTCAGTTCTCGGGATCCGGGCAGTTCTGAGCGTCGACCGATCCGGCGCCTGCGAGCTGGTCGACCTGCTCCTGCGGGAGGTCGCAGATCGTGGGCAGGGGCGGCAGGCCCGGCAGGGGCGGCAGGGCCGGCAGCGCCACGCCACCATTGATCGCGGCACCGGCGAGCACGAGCGTGCCGCCCAGCGAGAGGACCGGAAGGAGGGCGACCCCCGAACCGCTCTCGCCACCCAGGCTGGCCGCGGCCTCCAGGGATCCGGCCTGGCCGACCATCGATCCGAGGTTGGTCGAGCCCATGCTCTCGACAGACCCGTTCTCCAGCGAACCGGTGAGCGCGGTGAGCGACCCGTTGACCGCGGTGAGATCGCCGAAGGACCCGGTCAGGACTTCGGCGCTGCCACCGGTCGAGCCGGTGATGAGATCCGAGCTCTGGCCCGTGGAGCCGCTGTTGCCCGAGAGGGATCCGGAGACCTCCTCGATGGAGCCGGACAGCGCGGGCAGGATGCCGCCCTCGGCGATCGACCCGATGATCGGGTCGGCGGAGTTGCTCTCCACCGAGCCGGCGAGCTGATTGGCGGAACCGTTGGTCAGCGAACCGGCGATCCCCTCGCCGACGAGTTCAGCGGAGCCGCCGATGCCGGCCGTCGAACCGTCCGGGAAGTTGGCGGACAACGGGGGGAGCTCCGCGGACCCACCGAGGAAGTTGAGCTCGGTGGACAGCGGGGTCATCCCCAGCGACCCCATGCCCTCGGACCCGGTGAGGGGCGCGAGATCGGACGAGGTGAACTCGGCGGAACCGCCGAGAAGATCGAGCTCCGTGGAGAGCGGGGTCATCCCGAGGGAACCGACCTCCGTCGAACCGAACTCGGCCGAGCCGCCCAGGAGTTCCGTGGACAGCGGCGTCATGCCGGTCGATCCCACGTCCCCGGAGCCCACCAGCAGTTCGGTGGAGAGCGGGGCCATGCCCACCGAGCCGACGAGCGGCGCCAGGTCGGAGGAGGTGAAGGTTGCCGAGCCTCCGAGCAGGTCGGTGGACAGCGGTGCCATGCCGAGCGAGCCGACGTCGGTCGAGCCGAACTCCGCCGAGCCGAACTCGGCCGAGCCGCCGAGCAGGTCGGTGGACAGCGGCGCCATCCCGGCGGAACCGACCTCGGTGGAGCCGAACTCGGCCGAGCCGCCGAGCAGGTCGGTGGACAGTGGCGCCATCCCGGCGGAACCGACCTCGGTGGAGCCGAACTCGGCCGACCCGCCGAGCAGGTCCAGCTGGGTGGACAGCGGAGCCAGGTCGGAGGAGGTGAAGTCGGCCGAGCCGCCGAGCAGGTCGGTGGACAGCGGTGCCATGCCGAGCGAGCCGATGTCGGTCGAGCCGAACTCGGCCGAGCCGCCGAGCAGGTCCGAGCTGCCCGGGAGCGCCGCAGACCCGCCGAGCAGGTCCGTGGACAACGGCGGCAGTTCGGAGGAGGCGGGCAGTTCGGCGGATCCGCCGAGAAGCTCGGTCGACAGGGGCATCATGCCGAGCGACCCGATGTCGGTCGAGCCGAACTCGGCCGAGCCGCCGAGCAGGTCCGAGCTGCCCGGGAGGGCGGCCGACCCCCCGAGCAGGTCCGAGCTGCCGGGGAGCTCGGCCGAGCCGCCGAGCAGGTCCGAGCTGCCCGGCAGGGCCGAGGATCCGCCGAGCGGGTCCGAACTGCCCGGCAGGGCCGTGGACCCGGCGAGGGGCTCGGAGCTCAGAGCCGGCAGATCGGCTGAACCGCTGAGCGGATCCAGACCCGCCGAACCCCCGTCGAGGTCACCGATGGAGCCGGTGATCGGGCCGAGCGCATCGATGATGCTGCCCAGGTCCTGCGCGTTGGCCGTGCCGTGGACGCCGGACGCGGCGAGGAGTACTGATGCCGCGACCGCGGCGGCCCTGGTGGGCTTGTTCATGGGGGAGGTCCTTTCGGTGGTATGACCCCTCGGACGACTGGATCCTGTGGACCAAGGTCCGGACATCTAACGCGCATAAGAATCCTCTAAGGCTGAGTGGGTGTCAACGCTTTGCTCAGGAAATGGTGCTGGAGTGACGAATGAGGTGATAATGGACTGATAAACAGTCGTCAGATCGGCCACCTGAGGTAAGAAAACACCCAGAGCCACGACAACGGCCGGGGCCTCTCGCGTGGAGAGACCCCGGCCGGGGCGGCAGTCGCGAAGTCAGCCGGTCGGTTCGCAGATCACCACCGGGATCACCCGGCTCGTGTTGGCCTGGTACGAGGCGAAGTCGGCGTAGCGCTCGACGAGGCGGGGCCAGAGCGCCGCGCGCTCCTCTGCGGACGCCTCCCTCGCCGTCATCGCCCTGGTCCTCCGGCCCACCTGGATGGTGACCTCCGGGTTCGCCAGGATGTTCAGGTACCACTGGGGGTGCCTGGGCAGACCCCCCTGGGAGGCGACGAGCAGCACCCGGTCGCCATCCGGGAGGTGGAGCAGCGGCACCGTTCGCGGTTCGCCGGACTTGCGCCCCGTCGTCGTTACCAGGCAGACCGGAACCGGCGCCGAGAGCGCCGATCCCACCCTCCAGTTGCCGCCGATGCGGCCACCGGAGACGCGATACGTCCAGGTGTTAACGCGGGACATCACCTTGATGATGCCGAGGACCCACGGCTTGGAGCGCCGGGGATCGTCCACGCCGGTCTCCACCCCGGGGTGCTCCTCGCTCACCTCGAGCCCGGGAGCGGCGCGCGGACGATCACGTGCTTGCCCGGGAAGAACGCCGCCAGCTCGCGCCGGCACTCCTTCAGGGCCGCCAGGCCGAAGCCCTTCTTGCGCTCCTCGGGGTGGATCCAGATGGCCACGTCGACATCACCGTCGTCGATCTGCTCGCCGAAGACCAGGCCCACCGGCTGGTCGCGCGAGGTGTCCACGGCCACGAACCACATCGCGGACTCGGCCTCGACCCGTGCCAGGCCGGCCTTCCGCTCCTCTTCCGTCTTCTGCTGGTCCCACTCGCCGGCCGTCGCCGACGTCTCATCAGAGGACCGCGAGTGGTACAGATCGGCGTGATCTGCAGTGTCGCGGAACGGGAACAGGCTGAAACCGTGCGGCCCCGACCCGACCGGGTGGTCGGTCGTATGTCCCACGAATGCCTCGAGCGGGGTCTTGAGTACCTCGCGCGCCTGGTCCACGGGCACGGCCAGCAGGTGTGCGATCGCCTCCACCGCGTCCTCCGTGCCATTGGCGGAGGAGATGGCCGAGAAGACCTCGTTCCTGCGGGCTGCGGCTGTCTCGATGGTGGTGCTGCTCATGTCAGATCCTCTCGATGATGCTCGCCGAGGCCTGGGCGCCGCCCGCGCACATAGTTATGAGGGCGCGTTCGCCGTCCGTGCGCTCGAGCTCGTGCAGGGCGGTCGTGACGAGCCTAGCCCCGGTGCTGCCGACGGGATGACCGATCGCGATGGCCCCCCCGTTGACGTTGACCTTGTCCATGTCCGGACCGTGCACGGCGGCCCAGCTGAGCAGTACCGAGGCGAAGGCCTCGTTGCACTCGAAGAGGTCGAAGTCGGAGATGGACATCCCCGAGCGGTCGAGCACGCGCTGGGTGGCCTGGACAGGGCCGTCGAGGTGGTACTCCGGCTCCCCGCCGACCAGGGCCTGGTGTGCGATCCGCGCGCGAGGGGTGAGGCCGTGGGCCTTCGCGACGTCCTCGTCCATGAGCAGGACCGCCGCCGAGCCGTCGGACATCTGGCTGGACGTCCCCGCGGTGTGCAGGCCGCCGTCGAGCACCGGCTTCAGGCCGGCGAGCGCCTCCGCGGTGGTCTCACGCAGGCCCTGGTCCCGGGTGACGGTCACCGTCTCGCCGGTGTAGGTGCCGTCCTTGAGGCGTTCGGGGGCCTCGACGGCAAAGGTCTCGCGATCGAACCGGCCCTCCTGCCACGCACGCGCGGCGTTGGCCTGGGACCGCACGCCCAGCTCCTCCAGGTCCTCCCGGCTCAGCCCGCGGCGCCGGGCGATGCGGTCGGCGGCGGTGAACTGGTCCGGCAGGTCGATCGACCAGTCGTCCGGTCGGGGCATCCCGTTGGAGCCGTCCCCGACGGCTGCGCGGAGCGCGATCCAGCTCATCGATTCGACGCCACAGGCGATGCCCGCGTCCATGGCGCCGGCGTGGATGAGGTTGGCGATGAAATGGGTGGCCTGCTGCGCCGACGAACACTGGCAGTCGATGGTCGTGCACGCGGTCTGCCACGGCAGTCCGGAGGCGAGCCAGGCGCCGCGGGTGACGTTGTTGCCCTGGGCGCCGGCCTGTGTGACGCACCCGCCGACGACCTGCTCCACCAGCGACGCGTCGATCCCGGCGCGCCGGATGACCTCTTTCTGGGACGCCCCCAACAGGTGTGCGGGGTGCAGGCCCGACAGTGCGCCGCGCGCCTTGCCGATCGGGGTACGAACGGCCTCGACGATGACGGGATTGCCCATGGTGGTCCTTCCGGAAGAACGGGCACAGTGAATCGGGCGCCCGAGAGGAACGTGTTCTAGTATGGTGGGTGGAACGTGTTCTAGATTACCGCTCGGATCCCGGGTTCGCAGTATCCCGGGGTCGTCGGTCGCCGAGCACGAGACGCATCCGACGCGGTCAAGGAGTACCAAGTGCAGGCAGTAACCATCCCCGAGGGTTTCGACTTCACGGATCCGGAGCTCTACGAGAAGCGCCTACCGCATCCCGAGTGGGCCCACCTCCGTCGGACCGAGCCGATCCGGTGGTGCGCCAACGAGCCCGGAGCCGACGGGTTCGACGACGACGGCTACTGGGTGGTCACCAAGCACGAGGACGTCAAGGAGATCTCCCGCCGCACCAACGAGGTGTTCTCCACGTTCGAGAACACCGCGATCCCGCGCTTCGCACCGGGCACCGAGCGCGAGATCGTCGAACTGACCCGCCTGTTGTTCATCAACCAGGACGGCGAGGAGCACAGGAAGTACCGGCGCACCATCTCCAAGGGTTTCACCCCCCGCAACATCGAGAAGCTCCGCGACCACCTCGCCGAGAAGGCGCGGGTCATCGTCGAGACCGCTGCGGCCAAGGGCAGCGGCGACTTCATCACCGAGGTCGCCTCCGAACTGCCGCTGCAGGCGATCGCCGAGCTCATCGGCATCCCGCTGGAGGACCGCCACCAGATCTTCGAGTGGTCCAACCAGATGACCAGCTATGACGTCCCCGGCAAGGTCGAGGAGTCGCAGATGGCCAATGCCATGGTCCTGTCGTACGCGCAGGAGCTCGCGGCCAAGCGTGAGGTCGATCCGCGAGACGACCTGGTGACCAAGCTCATCCAGGCCGACATCGACGGCGAACGGCTCACCCCCGACGAGTTCGGCTGGTTCGTGGTGCTGTTGGCCGTCGCCGGCAACGAGACCACCCGCAACGCCACGACGCACGGGATGGTCGCGTTCCTCGACAACCCCGATCAGTGGGAGCTGTTCAAGGCAGAGCGTCCCGCGACCGCCTACGACGAGATCCTCCGCTGGGCCTCGCCGATCACGTCGTTCCAGCGCACCGCCACCGAGGACGTCGAGATCGGGGGCGTGACCATGAAGAAGGGTGATCGCGCCGCCATCATGTACGGCTCGGCGAACTTCGACGAGGACGTGTTCACCGACCCCTTCTCGTTCAACATCCTGCGCGACCCCAACCCGCACCTGAGTTTCGGCGGGAACGGCCCGCACTACTGCATCGGGGCGAACCTGGCCCGGCTGCAGATCGAACTGATCTTCAACGCCATCGCCGATCACCTCCCGAACCTGGAGGCGCTCGGCGAGCCCTCCCGCATCCGTTCGGGGTGGCTCAACGGCATCACCGAGTGGACGGTCGACTACAAGTGCCCGGTCCTGCGCTGACCCGGGGCTCGTCGTCCTGATGTCCGGCTCCGTGTCCGACCACCGCCACGTCGACCGGGACGGCGTTCGGCTGCACTACGTCGTCGCCGAGCCGGCCCCCGAGCCCGCCCCCACGGCCGGCTCCCCGGGCACAGTGGTCCTCCTCCACGGGTTCCCGCACTTCTGGTTCACCTGGCACCGCATGATCCCCGCCCTCGCCGCCGCGGGGTGGCGGGTCATCGCACCGGACCTGCGTGGCATGGGACGGTCGGCCGCGCCCGCCGACGTGGAGGCCTACTCGCCGCGCGAGGTGGTCGACGACGTCCTCGCGGTGTGTGACGCCGAGGGGGCTGGGCGGGTCGTGCTGGTAGGTTTCGATTTCGGGGCGGGCGTCGCGTACGACACCTGCCATCTGGAACCCGGCCGGGTCCGCGCGGTGATCGGGATGGAGAACCCGTTCATGGGTACCGCCGGGACGGTCCCGCCGCTGGAGGGCTCGGCGATGATGGCCGAGAAGCACTTCCTGCACCTCCACTACTTCTCGCAGCCGGGAGTGGCCGAGGCCGATCTCGCCGGTCGCGAGCGGGAGTTCCTCACCAGGGTCTTCTACGCACTGTCGGCGGACTACCACTACCTCGACGTGTGGCAGCACCCCCCGGGGTCGACCTATCTCGAGGCGCTGCCCGAGGCGCCGCCGCTACCGTGGCGCTGGCTCTCGGTCGAGGAGATGGACGTCTACGAGGCCGAGTACGCCCGCACGGGGTTCGCCGGCCCGTTGCAGTGGTATCGGGCGATGGACGTGTCCTGGTCAGCGCGTAAGGAGTTCAAGCGACAGACAAACCCGGTGCCGTTCTACTTCCTCTACTCCGAGCACGACCCGGACCTCGAGGGCTTCCACGGACGGGATCCGCTCTCGAAACTCGGGCGACACCACGACGACGTCCGCATGGTCCGCGCGATCTCCTCGCCGGCGGGGCACCTCATGCACCTGGAGGCGACGGAGGACACCCACCGGGAGATCCTCACCTGCCTGGCGGACATCGCGGCCTCCGTTCCTGCCTGAGGCACTCGGCAGGCGCATGTCACCCCGCCCCCGCCCGAGCTCGCATCCGACTACCTCTCCAGCAATCACCTCGACTGCTCCGAGCCTGGTTGGCGGACAAGAGCTTCGGGCTGACGGACAGGCTCTTCGGGCTGGCGGACCCTTTGCTCGTTTCAGGCCCGGTTTTCGCATATCGGGTCCGCCAGCTGCGAGGGGTGTCCGCCAGCTGCCACGCGAGGGCTCGTTCAGGATGAAGTCAGGTGCCGGAGGTCTCGTCGGGCGCGGGTCAGGGCACTCGCGATGTGGCCGATGACCTCTTCCGGGCGCATTCCCTTTGTCACACGGACGACCTGCCAGCCAAGGTCCGCCAACCGAGCGGTGATCCGGAGGTCCCGGCGCCACTGTTCCGGATCTCCGTGGTGCTTGCCGTCGTAGAAGATCGCGACTTTCTCGCGGGCGTACGCGAGGTCGGCAATCGTAAGGAGATGTCCCGACGGTTCGCATATCTCGAACTGCGAGACAGGCTGAGGCAGTGAAGAGCGCTCGATTCTGAGCCGGAGGAGGCTCTCCTGCGGAGAGTGCGCGTCCGCGTCGCAGGCGTCGAGCAGTCGAACCACCCTCGAGACCCCGTGTTGGCCGGGCATCCGCGTTGCAGCGTCGGCAACCGCGCGAACGCTGGTGTTGGTGGCGGAGCACACGGAGTCCACGATGCAGATCTTCCGATCAGCGCCAGTGGACCACCTTGCCACGTCGACCGCGGTTCGGGCTGGTGCGGTAATTCGTATTCCGCCGATCTCGCACGCGTCCGCGGCCGGGATGGGTTGCCGCAGCCTGCGCTCCCGAACCCCGGTCGGCACGCGGGGCTCGGCTGAGGTGAAGACATCGACGACGCCGTTGCCCCGCTCTGTCGAGTACCAGTGTTCCCCGTGGAGATACGCGGCGGACCACCCTCCGATCACCGCGTCTGCAGGCGCCCAGATGTCGACTGCACGTATGAAGTCCCACCTGCTCAGCCGTGCCCCCTTCGCGGCATACACACCGGGAACGATCATTCTGAACGCCGATCGGAGCGAGTATCTCGTCACGAGTCCGGTCTCGAGGGCCGGGCTCGCCGCGAATGGCTGCCCGTCTGCAACCGCATCCGCCAACGAGGCGGGGAGCGGGGTGGGAGGCCGGGTGTCTCGGAATCGCCGGTCGCGTCTCATGTCGGCAATCCTGACCGGTCATCACGTGTCGACCGGCGGGTGACGACGTCAATGTGGACGGGGTTGACGACGATTCACAGGAACCACGACGAGTTCAGTCCGCCTGGCTCACGTGGCGGTCCTGCAGACCGGGCGGACCCGCTCCCCCGAGTTGGCGGACATGCTTCCTCAGCTGGCGGGCAGGAGGTGCCAAAAACCGGCCCGGAATCGCACGAGAAGTCCGCCAACCCCGGGGGCATGTCCGCCAACCGCGGGGGCAAGTCCGCCAACCGTGGGGGCATGTCCGCCAGGCAGCCTGGCCGCGGGCTGACGAGACCGTCAGTAGCTCAGGAGCCGAGGCCGTACTTCTCCCCGAAGGCCGCGATGGAGTCGAGCTTCTGCTGGGTGGAGCAGTCGAATCCGTGGCCGTCGATCATCCACGGCATCACGATGATGTCGGTGACCCCGGCCTCGGCCAACTCCGTGAAACCCCGCGTGCCGAAGCGGTCGAGGCAGACCACCTGGATCGCGAAGGGTTTCCCGTCGCCGCGGTCGGCCAGTGAGCGGCCGTCGGCCTCGAGCAGTTCGCCCAGCCGCCGGACGGTGGTGACGATCTCGTCGTAGCCCATCATGGCGCTGGTCCAGCCCTGGCCCACCCTCGCGGCCCGCTTGAGCGCGATCTCGGTGTGACCGCCCACGTAGAACGGCACCTGCTCGCTGGGGGCGGGGGTGAAGATCAGTTCGTCGAAGTCGAAGTGCTCGCCGTGGAACTCCATCCACTCACCCCGCAGGGCCTCGCGCACGATCGCCAGCGACTCGTCCGTGCGCTTGCCGCGGCCCTTGAACGGCGCGCCGCACCACTCGAACTCGTTGGGGTCCCAGCCGATCCCCACGCCCAGATCCAGCCGGTTCCCCGTCAGCAGCGCCACCGACGCCACCTGCCTGGTGAGCAGCAGCGGGTTGCGCGGGCCGACCTTGAGCACCTGCGGGCAGAAACGGATGCGGGAGGTGGCCCCGCCCATGGCTGCGGACGCGACGAGGGGCTCGACCCACTGGGTGTCGGCGTCCCACATCCGCGAGCCGTCCGGGGTGTACGGATAGTCCTCGTCCTGGCGCCGCGGGTGGAACAGCGAGTCGGGCAGGACGATCCGGTCGAAACCGGCGGCCTCGGCCCCGCGGGCGATGTCCATGATCTGGTCGACCGGGGAGAAGGAGATGGGGACGGAGAACTCGGCGTCCACTACACGTGGCATGTCAGACGTCCTTCTTGACGGCACCGGCGATGGCGGCGAGGTCGTCGTCGGTCAGCGGTCGTAGTCCTGAGGCCATGGCCACGTCCTGTTCCCAGAAGGCGCGGAGGTTCACGAGCTGCCCCTGGGAGTCGACGCGGTAGTCCACGGCGATGTCGATCTCCATGATGCTGGAGCCCATGTGGGTCCGCATGGTGCCGACGCAGAGGAGTTCGTCGCCCGCGGCGATCCCGCGGTCGAACCGGAACTCGATGTGGTCCGGGGTGGCCACGGCCTTCTCCCAGAACTCCAGGAGCCGCTCAGTACCGGTGTGACCGATGCCCTCGGCGTCGAACATCGACGGCCCCACGGGATCCTCGATGGTGCCCTCGGGGTTCCATCCGGCGATCCAGGCGTCGCGGTCGCCGGCGTTGGTCGCGGCCCACGAACGGCGCGCGGCGGCGTAGGCGGGACTCGCCGACGCCGCCTCGCTCATCTCGAGCGGCCGGTACATGCCGTCCTCGTCCAGGTAGGGGTTGCTCATCGCCTGCGTTCCGATCCGACGACCCACATGGAGAAGAACTGGGACCCGCCACCGTAGGCGTGGCCGAGGGCCTTGCGCGCCCCTGGGATCTGGTGCTCCTCGGCGCGGCCCATGACCTGCCGGGCGGCCTCGGCGAAGCGCAGCATTCCGGACGCGCCGATCGGATTGGAGCACATCACCCCGCCGGAGGGGTTGACGGGCAGCGACCCGTCGCGGGCGGTGGCGCCGGACTCGGTCATGCGCCAGCCCTCGCCCGGAGCCGCGAACCCGAGGCTCTCCAACCACATGGGCTCGAACCACGAGAACGGGACGTAGATCTCGGCGGCGTCGATCTCCTCGGCCGGGTCGGTGATCCCGGCCTCGGCCCACAGGGCCGCCGCGGCGTCCCGACTGGCCTGCGGGTTGGCGTAGTCGCGGCCGGCGAAGGTTCCGGGCTCGGTGCGCAGCGCGGTGGCGTGCACCCACGCGACACGGCGGCCGGTGGACTCGACCTCCTCGGCGGCCGCGGCGTCCCCGAGGATGATCGCGCACGCGCCGTCGGAGGACGGGCAGGTCTCGTCGAAGCGGATGGGGTCCCACAGCATCTGCCCCTGCAGCACCTTGTCCACGGTGAGGTCGGGCTGCTTGAGGTGGGCGTGGGGGTTGATGGACCCGTTGAGTCGGTCCTTGACCGCCACCATGGCGCCGACGTGCTCCGGGGCGCCGGTGGTACGGATGTAGGATCGCACGTGGGGGGCGAAGTACCCGCCGGCTCCCGCGCCGACGGGGGCGGTGAACGGCACGGGCAGGCTCAGGGCCCACATGGCGTTGGATTCGGACTGCTTCTCCCACGCCACGGCCAGGACACGGCGGTAACGGCCGGACTGGATGTGCGAGGCGGCCACCACGGCCGTGGAACCGCCGACGGAGCCGGCGGTGTGGACGCGAAGGAGCGGTTTGCCCACCGCGCCGAGCGCGTCGGCCATCATGAGCTCGGGCATCATCACGCCCTCGAACAGGTCGGGGGCCTTGCCCACGACCACCGCGTCGATCTCGTCCCACCCCACCCCGGCGTCTGCCATGGCGGCGTCGATCGCCTCGCGGCAGAGGCCGGACATGGAGACGTCCGTGCGACGGGCGACGTGGTGGGTCTGGCCGGTGCCGAGAACGGCCGCGGGCAGTCCGGGGCTGTGGGCGCTCATGCGGGGCGTCCTTCCAGGAGGCAGATGAGGTTCTGCTGAAGCAGATGTCCGCTGGTGGCGTGGGCGAGGGCGCGTTCGGTGCGGCCCTCCATGACGTCGTTGGCGGCGTACCCGATGCGCTCGAGCCCGGCGGAGAACAGCGGGTCCGCCAGCAACGATCCGCCGGACGGGGTCACGGCCACGTGGTCGCCGATGCCCAGTGCCGAACGCAGGAGCAGCTCCTGGTGCGTGTACTGGGTGTGCAGTTCGGCGACGGTCACGCCCCCGAGATCGGGCCGGTCACCCGACGACCGGGTGGCGCGTACGGCGGCGGCGCGGGCCGAGGGGGAGTCGGTGAGATCGCGGGCGCCGAACTCGGCGGAGTCGGCGATGTGCTCGATGCCGGTGACGTACGCCGGGGTGTCGACCAGCTCGCGGGCCCGGTCGCCGGAGGCGAGGATGATCGCGCCGGCTCCGTCGGTGACCGGCGGGCAGTCATGACGGCGCAGCGGGTCGGCCACGTACGGCTCGGCGAGCAGCTCACGTTCGTCCCTGCCGGTGGCGCGGGCGGCGACCGAGGCCATCGCGCCCTCCGACCACGTGCCGGCGTCGATCCCCGCGCGGGCCTGGAGCGCGGCGATGTGGTGCCGACCCGGCCAGAGCGGCGCGACCGTGTACGGGTCGAGCTGCAGTGCCATGGCCGAGTCGAGGTCCGTGCTCGCCGAGGCCTTGCCGAACCCGTAGACCAGTGCGGTGTCGGCCTGTCCGGTGGCGATCTTGAGGTAGGCCTCGAAGAACGCCCAGGCGGCGTCCATCTCCACGTGCGATTCGCTGATGGGGGGCACCGCGCCGATGGTGTCGACGGCGGAGATGAAGGAGAAGGCCCGCCCGGCCAGGTAGTCGCAGGAGCCGGAGCACCAGAAGTCGATGTCGGTCCGGTCCAGACCCGTCTGGCGGTAGCACTCGGCGAAGACGGGCGCGAGCATCTCGACGCCGTTGGTGGTACCGAATGTGGACTCGGTGTGTCGGGCGTGGGCGAAACCGACGACGGCCACGTCCCGGGGTGCGGTGGGGGTCACGGGTGTCCTCTACAGGTGATGGGCGTAGGAGTCGGGGTCGGCGTCGGGGTCGCCGGTGGGTTCGAAGTGCGTGATGGCCTTCATCGAGGCGGGGCGGTCCGCCTCGGGCGTCCAGATCGCACGGACGCGCATCCCCATGCGCACCTCCGACGCCTCGCAGCCCAGTACGAGGTGCTGGATCGGGACGTCCGACCCGTCCAGGAGGATGTACGCGGTGACGTACGGAGGTGTGATCTCCTGGCCCGCGAACGGCACGTTGACGATGCCGAACGTGGTGACGGTCCCGACGTCGGAGACCTCCACGTACTCACCCATCGCCACTCCGTCCGAGGGGCAGTAGTCCCGCGGCGGGACGTAGACCTCGGGCCCGTTGGAGCGTCTGCGCCCGAGCATCCGGCCCTGCACGATCGCCCGGAGGAACTCGCTCTCGGCGGGCGAGGCGGTGTGGGTCACCGAGAGTCCGATCGGCGTGACGAGCATGGAGACCGCCTCGTCTCCGGAGGACTGCGCCAGCTGGTCGTCGCCCGAACCTGTGTCGCCCGCCGCGTCCGCGGGGACCACGCACGCGATGTCGTGGATGGTCCCGGTCCGCTCGGCCGACCAGAGCAACCGCACGCGCATCCCGGAGCTCACGGACCCGGGACCGTCCGCGGCGAGGGGGAGCAGGATGGCGGTGTCGGCGCCGTCGAACCGGACCAGTGCCCACGCGAAGGGCGAGTCGAGCGGGGCGACGTCGGCGGGTTCGGGAACCCAGGTCCAGACGACGACGACGCCCTCGATCCCGGTTCCCGAGCCCACCTCGACGAACTCCGTCAGGGCCTCGTGGGTGTGGGGGTCGAACTCCACGGGCGGCAGGTGGACGGCGCCGCGGGAGTCGCGTGTCCCCACGAGGCGGCCCTCACGCAGGCCGGTGAAGAACGCGCCGAGGACCGGCCCGGTCGATCGGGTGTAGTCGAAGGACGGGGCGAGCGGTGCCGAGAGCACGGGCTCGTCGGGCGGGATGATGTCCACAACGATCTCTCTGGATGTCACCCCACAAGTAGAACACGTTCCAGTGCGGTGCGTGTTGCTTTTCGCGGGCTCGCCCCACGCCGCGGCGGCGTGGGTCACACTGGGGCCCATGAAATTCGCCTTGCAGCTCGGATACTGGGGCGCCCAGCCGCCCACCAACCACGCCGACCTCGTGGTGGCGGCGGACAGGGCGGGGTTCGACACCGTCTTCACCGCCGAGGCCTGGGGCTCGGACGCGTTCACCCCGCTCGCCTGGTACGGCTCGCTCACCGAGCGCATCCGCCTGTCCACGGCGGTCGTGCAGCTGTCCGCCCGGACGCCAACGGCCACCGCGATGAGCACCATGACCCTGGACCACCTCTCCGGCGGCCGCTTCTGTCTGGGCCTGGGCGTCTCCGGTCCGCAGGTGGTCGAGGGCTGGTACGGCCAGCCTTTCGCCAAGCCGCTGGCCCGGACGCGGGAATACATCGACATCATCCGTGCGGTGCTCCGCCGCGAGGCGCCCGTCACCTCCGACGGCCCCGCCTACGCGCTGCCGTACCAGGGCCCCGGTGCCTCCGGCCTGGGCAAGCCACTCAAGCCGATCCTCCACCCCCTGCGCGAGGACGTGCCCATCTGGCTGGGGGCCGAGGGGCCGAAGAACGTCGCGCTCGCGGCCGAGATCGCCGACGGGTGGCTGGGGTTCCTGGCCTCACCGCGGACCGCCCACGAGTTCAACGCATGGCTCGACGAGGGCTTCGCCCGCCCCGGGGCCCGGCGGACCCGGGAGGACTTCGAGGTGGCGTTCCTGTGCCAGCTCCACATCACCGACGACAGGCGCTCGGTGCTCGATGCCTACAAGCCGTTCACCGCTCTCTACGCCGGCGGCATGGGCGCCGAGGAGAAGAACTTCCACGCCGAGGCGTTCCGCCGGATGGGTTTCGCGGACGACGTCGACCGCATCACCGAGCTGTTCCGCTCCGGGCGCAAGGAGGAGGCCGCGGCGGCGGTGCCCGACGAGATGGTCGAGGCCACCGCGATCATCGGTGACGAGGACTCGGTGCGCTCCCAGATCGCCGACTGGGAGGCCGCGGGCGTGACCATGCTCGTGGTCACGGCCCGCTCGGTCGAGGAGATCGAGTCACTGAGCCGGCTTATCGACTGATCCGGTCTGTCAGCCGGGCGGCGTGATGCGCACCGGCTCGCCGGCGTAATCCACCACGAGGAACCCGGTCTGGTGAACGTCGTTGCGCACGTGGACGGTGTAGCTCGGCCGGCCGGCGTCGTCCGCGGCGACGCTGAGGAAGGCGTCGGTCTCCCCGGCGATCCCGAGGGTCTCGGCGGCTCCGGCGACGACCGGCGCGATCACGGTGGCATCGAGGTCGGCCAGCCGGAACGGCTGCTCGCGGGTGCTGGGGCTGTCGGCCCACCCCGACCAGCCGCCACGGTAGATCTGGCGCAGCGTCCGACTGGGGTGCTCCGGGTCGGTCCAGGCCAGTACCGCGTGCTCGGGGTGCACCACGAGGCTCGTCGCCAGCTCCGACCCCGATGCCCGACCGGCGCTCGAGAAGATCCGCTCGAGACCCTCGGGGGACAGTGGGGCGGGAGCGTCCAGAACGCGCGCCTCGCCCTGTCCGTCACGGCCCGGGCGGTCGACGGACGTCACCTCACGTCCGGCCGGGTCCGGGTCGTCGGAGGCGGAGAACGCCACGAACGCCCCGGTCAACAGTGCGGCCACCACGAGCGCCCCCGCGAGGGCGCCCCACGGTCGGCGCCGACGCGATTCAGGCGCGGACCACCGCGAGGTCACGCCCCCCGTGGGCGACAACGCGGAGGTCGGACCGGCGTCGCCGTGGAGTCGGACCCTCACACCCTGGAGGTCGGCGAACAGTGGGCGCAGCTCGTCGACGTCGCGCGCGGACGTGGCCGCCCGCACCCGCTCGTAGTGCTCGAACTGGTCGAGCTGGCCGCTGGCCAACGCGGAGTCGAGCGCGGTGATGACCGCGGTGCGGTCGTCATCGGTGGCCCGGATCGCCCGGGCCCCGGAGGGGTCAGCGGACATGGGATGAGAATAGTCCTCCGAGTCAATACCTGGACCTACAACAGGAACACGTTCTAGTCTGGAGGGTATGAGCGCACCCACACCCTCCGTCCCCGCCGACGCCGGAGTCCCGGACCCCCGGACCGGCGAGCACGTCACCAGCGTCTACCGGATCGCCGAGGCCGAGCCGGACCGCGTCGCGGTGATCGAGGCCTCCGGCCGCCAGGTGAGCTTCGGCGAACTCGTGGAGGCCGCACACGGCCATGCCCGTGGGCTGCGCGCGCTCGGGCTGGGAGCCGGGGACGGGATCGTCCTGATGGCACCGAACAGCATCGGCTTCCTCGAGGTCTACTTCGCCGCCCTGGAGATCGGGCTCTATGTCGCTCCCGCCAACTGGCACCTGACGGGTCCCGAGGTGGCCTACATTCTCGAGAACTCGGGGTCGACGGTGTTCGTGGCCGACGAGAGGTTCGCCGACGTGGCCACCGTCGCCGCGGAGGAGGCCGGACTCGACCCCGCCCGCTGCTACGCGATCGGCGACGTGCCGGGGTTCCGGCCGCTGTCCGAACTCGCCGTCCCGGCAAACGGCGAGGATTCCTTGCCGTCGGACCGCACGCTCGGCGCCCCCATGCTCTACACCTCGGGCACCACCGGTCGCCCCAAGGGCGTCCGCAGGCCGCTGACCGGGGCCTCCCCGGATCAGGTTACGGTCCCCAACTACTTCTTCTTCGCCGGCTTCGGCATCCAGGGCCCGGACAACGTCCACATCTGCGGCTCGCCGCTCTACCACACGGCTGTGCTCAACTTCGTCGCGATCTCGCTCAACCTGGGTCAGACGGTGGTCCTCATGGACAAGTGGAGCCCGGAGGAGATGCTGCGTCTGATCGACGCGCACGGGGTCACCCAGTCCCACATGGTCCCGACGCAGTTCTCGCGACTGCTCGAACTGCCGGAGGACGTGCGCGCGAAGTACGACGTGTCGAGTCTCCGGACGATCGTCCACGGCGCCGCCCCGTGCCCGCAGCACGTCAAACAGGCGATGCTGGACTGGTGGGGGCCCGTCCTGACCGAGTACTACGCGGGCACCGAGGGCGGCGGCTGCACCATCACGGGCGAGGAGTGGCTGCGCAAGCCCGGGAGCGTGGGCCGGCCGTGGAAGACCACCACTCTGAAAATCCTCGACGACGACGGCAACGAGCTCCCCGTCGGCGAGACGGGCAACGTCTACCTCCAGATGCACGGATCCAGATTCGAGTATCACCAGGACAAGGAGAAGACGGCGAAGACCTATGTCGGCGAGCTGTTCACCATGGGCGACATCGGCTACGTGGATTCGGACGGCTACCTGTTCCTGTGCGACCGCAAGAACGACATGATCATCTCCGGAGGGGTGAACATCTACCCTGCCGAGATCGAGTCGGAGATGACCCGCCACGACGCCGTCCGTGACGTGGCGGTGTTCGGCATCCCGCACGCCGACTGGGGCGAGGAGGTCAAGGCCGTGGTGGAGCTGGCCGAGGGATACGTCGAATCCGACGAGCTCAAGGCCCAGATCCTCGAGGACCTCTCCGGGCGACTGGCCAAGTTCAAGATGCCGCGGTCGATCGACGTGGTGGAGGAACTGCCCCGACAGGCCAACGGCAAGCTGGTCAAGCGCACGCTCAAGGACCCGTACTGGGCGGACGCCCGCTGAGGCGGAACCCCAACCGACCGGAGGGGCGGTCACTACCCTGGACACATGACCAGAACCCCGACCGCCCGTGATCTCACGCTCGCCCAGATCCTCGAGCGGCAGCAGCAGGCGTTCCTCGCCGACCCACAGCCCGCCGCCGGGATCCGGCGGGACCGGATCCAACGGCTCAAACGCCTCGTGCTGGACAACGCGGCCGAGTTCAACGAGGCGATCCGGGAAGACTACGGTTGCCGGCCCGAGGCGTTCTCCACGATCACCGACATCGCCTCGTCGATCCCGGACCTGGACCATCAGCGCGGCCACCTCACCCGGTGGATGAAGCCCACGCGGGTCTCCCGGGCCCTCGACGCGGCGGGGTTCACCCAGCAGGTTCGCCATGATCCCAAGGGCGTCGTCGGGATCATCGGCCCCTGGAATTTCCCCCTGTACCTGACCATCGTCCCGGCCGGGTCGGCGCTCGCGGCGGGCAACCGGGTGATGATCCGGCCGTCGTCGGTCACCGCCCACACGACAGAGGTGCTCTGCGACCGCGCGCCCGAATACTTCGCCGTCGACGAACTGGCCGTCGCGGGACCCGAGCACGGGCGCGGTTCGGACTTCTCCGGCCTGCCCTTCGACCACCTGTTCTTCACCGGGTCCCCGGGCGTCGGCAGGTCCGTCGCGAGGGACGCAGCCGACAACCTGACCCCGGTCACCCTCGAACTCGGCGGCAAGAACCCCGTGGTGGTGGACGCCAGCGCCGACCTCGATCGTGCCGCGCGCGGCATCGCGGCCTCCCGCATCATCAACGGTGGCCAGGTGTGCATGTGCCCGGACTACGTCTTCGTCCCCGAGGGCGACGTCGGCAGGTTCTGCGACACCGTCCTGGACCAGTGGCGCCGCACACTGCCCGCCATCGTGGGCAACCCCGAGTACACCGCGATCGTCAACACGTCCAACTATGAGCGCGTCGTCGGCCTGATCGAGGACGCAGTGGCCAAGGGCGCGGTGCGGCGTGACGCCACCCCGGCGGGGGAGAGATTACCGGACGCGTCCGTCCGGAAGATCGCCCCCACGCTGCTCACTGGCGTGACGCCGGAGATGGAGATCGACTCGGACGAGGTGTTCGGGCCCGTGCTCACGGTCTTCGGTTACCGGGGGCTCGACGAGGCCGTGCGCTACATCAACGAGCGACCCAGCCCGCTGGTCCTGTACTGGTACGGCGAGAAGAACAGTCGCTTCGACCTCGTGGCCGACCGCACGCGCTCGGGGAACATCTACGGCAACGACTTCGGCATCGGGATGGCCTCCCCGGCCGTCCCCTTCGGAGGGGTCGGCAACTCGGGCATGGGCGGCTACCACGGGCACTACGGCTTCCGCACGTTCAGGCACGAGCGGGCCGTGGCCATGCATTCCTGGAACGTCAACGTCTCCGAGTTCATGACGCCCCCGTTCACCGCGGCCAAGAAGCGGCTGGCCTCGGGGTACCTCGGGGCGCTGCGGGCCCGGACCCGGCTGGGCTTGTAACCGGGCGCGGGCCCTGCTGGGAATGCAGCCGGGCCCGCGCCGCCGCTCACTCTCCGCGGAACTCGGGCCTGCGCTTCTCCGCGAACGCGCGGGGGCCCTCCTTGGCGTCGGCGGAGGCGAAGACCCGGCCGCCGACCTCGGCGTCGACGCGGAAGGCCTCCTCCTCGTGCATGCCCTCGGTGCGGCGGATCGTCTCGATCATCCCCTGCACCGCCAGGGGCCCGTTCGCGGCGATGAGCTCGGCGAGCTCGAGTGCCTTGTCGAGCGCGGTGCCGTCCTCGACCACGTGGCCGATCAGTCCGAACCGCTCCGCCTCCTCGGCGCTGAGATGGCGGCCCGTCATGAGGACCTCCATGGCCACGGTGTAGGGGATCTGGCGCACGAGTCGGACCGCGGACCCACCGAGGGGGTACAGGCCCCAGCGGGCCTCGGAGACGCCGAACTTCGCCGACCGGCCGGCGACCCGGATGTCGGTGCCCTGCAGGATCTCGGTCCCGCCCGCGATCGCGGGCCCCTCGACGGCGGCGATGAGCGGCTTGCTCAACCGACGACCCTTGAGCAGCGCGGGCAGACGGGACAGGTCCCAGCCCCCGCCCGCGAACTTGTCCCCCGGCGCGTCCTTGTTCATGGCCTTGAGATCCGCGCCCGCGCAGAAGTACCCGCCCGCGCCGGTGAGGATGCACGCACGGATGTCCGGGTCGGAGTCCACCAGATCCCACGCCGCCTCCATGCCGCGCATCATCGGGCCGGACAGGGCGTTGCGGGCCTCGGGGCGGTTCATGGTCACCACCAGGACGTGCCCACGTCGTTCGGTGAGCAGGTGCTGGTCCTCGGGCGTCTCGACGCGGGTCATCGGGCCTCCAAAAATTAGTTACGCGGGTTCACGGCTTTCGCCCACGGCTGACGGTAACACGTTCTAGTTTGGGTGTATGGCGTACACCATCGGAGATCTCGTCGAGCACAGCGTTGACCGCGTTCCGGACCGGGTCGTCCTGGTCCAGGAGGGTCGGTCGTTCACCTTCAGAGAACTGGAGGCCAGGGCCAACAGACTCGCCCACCACCTGACATCGGTCGGCGTCGGGCCGGACGACAAGGTGGCGGTGTACAGCCGCAACACCATCGAGGCGGTCGAGGCCATGGTCGCGATCTTCAAGATCCGCGCGGTCATGGTCAACGTCAACTACCGGTACGTCCCGGCGGAACTCGAGTACCTGCTCGACAACTCCGACTCGGTCGTGGTGGTCCACGAGCGCCGGTACTCGGACGTGCTGGCCCAGGCCCTGCCCCACACGCCGGGGGTCAGGCACTGCCTGGTGATCGAGGACGGCACCGACACCCCCGACCCGCAGACGCCGGACGGGGTCTCCGTCGCGCACTACGACGACGCGCTGGCGGCGCAGTCACCCGAGCGGGACTTCGGTGAGCGGTCGAACGACGACATCTACATGCTGTACACCGGCGGCACCACGGGCTCACCGAAGGGCGTGATGTGGCGGCAGGAGGACGTGTTCATGGTCCTCGGCGGAGGCATCGACTTCCTCACCGGTGAGAAGGTCGCCGACGAGTGGGAGCTCGCGAACAAGGCCGTCGACGGTGGCGTGCTGGTCCGGGCCGCGCTGCCGCCGCTGATCCACGGCGGCGCGCAGTGGGCGATCCTCATGGCCCTGTTCGCCGGGCACACCAGCGTGCTCATCCCGGAGTTCGACCCCGAGGAAATCTGGCAGACGGTCACCGACCGCAAGATCAACCTGATGTTCATCACCGGTGACGCGATGGCGCGCCCGATGATCGAGGCCTGGGACGCGGAGAAGTACGACCCGTCATCGCTCTTCTACATCGGCTCCTCCGCCGCCCTGTTCTCGCCGTCGGTCAAGGACCAGTTCATCGAGGCCTTCCCCAACGCGATGATCTCGGACTCCATCGGCTCCTCCGAGACCGGCTTCTCCGGGATCGCCCTGGCGGAGAAGGGCAAGACCCACACCGGGGGTCCCCGCGTGAAGATCGACGGCGAGACCACGGTCCTCGACGCCGACGGCAACGAGGTCCCCCCGGTTCCGACATCGTCGGCAAGGTCGCCCGCACCGGGCACATCCCGGTCGGGTACTACAAGGACGAGGTCAAGACCGCCGCCACGTTCAAGACGTACAACGGCAGGCGCTACTCCATCCCCGGTGACGACGCCCGGGTCGAGTCCGACGGGACCGTCACGATGCTCGGCCGCGGCTCGGTCTCCATCAACACCGGCGGCGAGAAGGTGCATCCGGAAGAGGTCGAGGCGGCACTGAAGACGCACCCCGACGTGTTCGACGCACTGGTGATCGGCGTGCCGGACGAGCGGATGGGTCACAAGGTCGCGGCGGTGTTGCACACCCGTGACGGCAAGTGCCCGCCGATCGAGGAGATCAACGAGTACGCCCGCAAGGAGATCGCGCGGTACAAGTGCCCGCGCGCGCTGTGGGTCGAGACCTCGGTCAAGCGCAACCCCGCGGGCAAGCCCGACTACCGGTGGGCCGCGGAGATCGCCGCGTCCCGCCCCGCAGACGACACCCAGGAGATCAGCAAGTGAGCATCCGCACCCCCCTCGCCGAGCAGTTCGGCATCGAGTACCCGGTCTTCGCGTTCACCCCGTCCAAGGCCGTCGCGGCGGCGGTGACTCGCGCCGGTGGCATGGGCGTGCTGGGCTGCGTCCGCTACAACGACGCCGCCGAGCTCGACGAGGTGCTCACCTGGATGGACGAGAACACCGACGGCAAGCCCTACGGTGTCGACATCGTCATGCCCAACAAGGTCCCCACCGAGGGCAGCACCACCGACATCGCCGCGATGATCCCCGAGGAGCACAAGGCGTTCGTCTCGCGCGTCCTGGACGACCTCGGCGTGCCGCCGCTCGGTGACGACGCCGAGCACAACGCCGGCGTGATCGGGTGGCTGCACTCGGTCGCGCAGTCGCACGTGGAGATGTCGCTCAAGCACCGGCCGGTGCTCATCGCCAACGCGCTCGGCTCCCCGCCCAAGCACATCGTGGACCTCGCGCACGCCAACGGGATCAAGGTCGCCGCGCTCGCCGGTGCGAAGAAGCACGCGCTCGCGCACGTGGACAACGGCGTCGACATCGTGATCGCCCAGGGCGGGGAGGCCGGCGGCCACACCGGCGAGGTCGCCACCCTCGTGCTGGTGCCGGAGATCGTCGCTGCGCTCGACGGGCGCGCGCCCGTGCTGGCCGCCGGCGGGATCGGGAGCGGCTCGCAGGTCGCGGCCGCGATCGGCATGGGCGCCGAGGGGGCGTGGATGGGCTCCCGGTGGCTCACCGCCGCGGAGTACGGCGATGACGGCGGCTCGAAGGCGATGCAGGAGGCGCTCGTCGCGGCCACCAGTGCCGACACCGTCCGCACCCGCATCTACTCGGGCAAGCCCGCGCGACTGCTCAAGAGCAAGTGGACCGAGGCGTGGGCGGCCGAGGGTGCGCCGAGTCCGTTGCCGATGCCGCTGCAGAACATCCTCGTCGCGGAGGCGCACCAGCGGATCTCGGAGGCGCAGGATCCGGAGGTCGTGGCCATGCCGGCGGGCCAGATCATCGGTTCCCTGGAGGGTGTCGTCCCGGTCGCCGAGACGATGGCCCAGATCGCGAGAGAGTACGAGGCGGCGGTGGAGCGCCTGCGCGGCACCCTGGGCTGACCACGCTGACCACCCTGGGCTGACCACCCCGGGCTGATCACCCCGGGCCCACGTCAGCGCGCGTCCGGATTTCTTTCACTGCCGCCCCCGGCGATGAACCCTCGCCCGCACCGATGCGCACGCGAGAGTTCATCGCCGGGGGCGGCTGTGTTCTGGGCGTACAGGCGCGGCCGCGGATGCCCGCGCACGCCGGGGTGGCGGTTCAGGACTGCGTGATGAACAGCAGCATCGCCGCCCAGTGGCAGGCGAACGCGATGACCGTGCAGGTGTGGAAGACCTCGTGGAAGCCGAAGACCCCGGGAACGGGGTTCGGGCGCTTGAGGCCGTAGACCACTGCCCCGCCCGTGTAGGCCACGCCGCCGGCGACCACCAGTGCGACGCCGACGAGGTTGGCCTCGACAAGGTCACCGGCGAACCACACCGCCGTCCACCCGAGGACGATGTACAGCACGACGTACAACCACCGCGGCGCCGACAGCCAGAACAGGCGGAACGCGATACCGATCAGCGCTCCCGTCCACACGATCGCCAGCAGGATCGTGCTGGCCGGGGCGTCGAGGGCGGCGACCGTCATGGGGGTGTAGGTGCCCGCGATGAGCAGGAAGATGTTCGAGTGGTCCAGCCGACGCAGCAGCGCGGTGGCCACCGGGCCCCAGGAACGGCGGTGGTACAGGGCCGAGATCCCGAAGAGCAGCGACGACGTGGCCAGGAACACCGCGCACGCCCACTTCAGCGCGGTCCCGTCCGCCAGGACGGTGAGGACCACGCCGAGGACCACGGCCACCGGCAGCGTCCCGGCGTGGATCCACCCGCGGAGCAGCGGCTTCTCGGGTAGAGCGGGAACGCCGAAGTCGTCGTCGTCCACGTCGGGCCTCGGGTGTGCAGTGGAGTTCACACGCAGAACCTACCGCCACCTCACACGGGCGTGAACGTCCTGTGACCGTCCACACGCGCCCACACACGGTCGCCGGCGGGGTCGGGGCCCAGCGCGGTGAGGTCGCGGGCGCGGAACTTGAAGCTCGCCGTGCGCGGCAGCTCCGCGGTCACCCGCAACAGTGACGGCCACTGCTTGGGGCCCAGGTCGGACTGCGCGGCGAGGAACTGCCCCATGCCGGCCGCCACCTCGGCCGGGTCCGCCCCGTCCCGCAGCACGACCGCCGCGGCGACGGCGTCGCCGATCGTGCCCGGGGCGCGCACCTCGCCCGCCGGCACGGCGTACACGCCCACCTCGACCAGATCGGGATGGCGTCGCAGGACGCGTTCGACCGGCGCGGCGGCCAGGTTCTCCCCGTCGACCCGCATCCAGCCACCGGATCGGCCCGCGAAATACACCCACCCGTCGTCGTCGACATAGGCCAGATCTCCGGAATGGAACCGCCCGCCGCGCAAGCGTTCGGCGTCGGCGTCCGGGTCGCCCCAGTAGCCGGCGAACAGGCCGGGTCCGTCGGCGACCAGCTCGCCGACGGCGTCGGCGGCGTTGAGCAGTACGCCCGCCTCGTCGAACCGGGCACGGGGGCACGGTGCACCGGACTCCGGGTCGACGATCGACACTCCGGCGGGCAGCGGGCCGAGCGCGGCGTCGGGAGTGTCCGGTGTGCGGGACACCGAGACCCCGCCCTCGCTCGAGCCGAACCCGTCGACCACGGTCACGCCGAAGCGCCGGGCGAACTCGTGGCGCACCTCCGCCGGCGCCTCGTTGCCGTAGACCACGCGCATGGGGTTGTCCGCGTCGTCGGGCTTCTCCGGTGTGGCGAGGATGTAGGACAGCGGCGCACCGACGTAGTTGGCGAAAGTGCATCCGTGGCGACGGACGTCGTCGAGCCAGTTGGAGGCGGAGAACCGGCGGCGCAGCGCGATCGAGCAGCCCGTGAACAGGGCGATCGGCCATGCCACCATGACCGCGTTGGAGTGGAACAGCGGCATGGCGCTGTACACGCAGTCGTCCGGGCCGATCCCGAACCTGTCGGCCAGCATGCGACCGGGAACGGAGATCTTGGACTGGGTGATCCGCACCGCCTTGGGATCGCCACTGGTGCCCGAGGTGAAGACCAGGGCGACCAGGTCGTCGGGCCCCGCAGGAGCCCCGGAGAGGTCCGGGTGCGCGGCGTCGGCGTGCCGCGCGAGCAGGTCGGCCCACTGCGGGGAGTCCACCGAGATCACCGGGATGTCGATCGTCAGACCGTCGAGCAACCCGGCGTGGTCGGTGTCGGTGAGGATCAGTGCGCAGTCGGCGAGCGCGGCGTCCCGGGCCAGGGCCGCGCCGCGGCGGGTGGGGTTGAGCCCGGCCACGACGATCTCCGAGCACGCGGCCGCACCGAGCAGGTGGAGATACTCGGGCGTGCCGGCCAGGAGCAGCCCGACGTGGGGCGGAGACGCCGATGCCGGCGACGCCGACGACGATGAGGACGACGACGAGCCGAGCAGCTCCCGCAGCGCCGCGATCCGCACGGCCGACGCACCGACCGCCTGCGACCAGGGCGTCAGGTCGCCGTCGGACCAGATGCCCCGGTCCCGCACGTCGCGCAGGGCGTACACCGCCTCGGCGACCGAGGCGTACGGCCCGGCGGCGACGTCCGCGATGGTCCGGACGGGCGCGTTCACGCCGAGTACTCCCAGGGGTCACCCTGCTCGGCGAGCACCGCACCCAGGTCGATCAGCTGCCGGGTGGCCCCGCCCAGGCGGAACTCCCCGGCCTTGGCGGCGAGGAAGTAGCGGTGGGCGGGCTCGGAGCGGTCCAGCCCCACGCCCCCGTGGACGTGGACCGCGGTGTGGGCGAGGCGGTGCCCGGCGTCGCAGGCCCAGAAATGGGCGGAGGCCACTGCGGCGTGGGCGGGGGCACCGGGCTCTCCGCTACACGCGTCGAGTTCGTAGGCCGCGCGCAGAGTACTCAGCCGGACGGCGTCGACGTCGATCGAGCCGTCGGCCAGCCTCGCGGCGACGGCCTGGAAGGACCCGATGGGCCGACCGAACTGGTGGCGGGTGCTCGCGTACGCGGCGGTGCGCTCCAGCGCGGCCTCGATCACGCCCCACTGGTAGGCCGCCAGGTGGACGCGGCGGCGCAGGGCGTCGACCTCGAGTACCGCGCCCGGCACGGTGGTGGGCTCGGCCTCGGCGCCGGACACCAGGCCCGCGCAGGAGAAGTCGACCGGGACGGTCCTCTCGACCGAGACGGAGGTCCGGTCGGACACCCTGATGCCGTCCGGCGTGGCCTGCACGATCACGTCGGCGATCGGCGCCCAGTCGACCTCGGGAGCGTCACCGTCGCCCACCGCGGCGATCTCGCGCCCCTCGGCCACGGCCCCGGCCCTCGCGGAGAGACCGGCGGCCTCGAGCAGGACGGTGGCGCGGATCGCGGGGGACAGGGGGACAGGGGCCAGGACCCGGCCCAGCTCGCGCAGGACCAGGGCCTCGCCGACCACGCCCAGGCCGGCGCCGCCGAGCGACTCCGGGGCGAGGGCGGCGGGCACGCCCGCGCGGACCAGCTCGTCCCAGTAGCGGGAATGGAACCGTGCGGTCGCGTGGTCTGCTCCGCCGTCGGCCTCGGTCCCGGGGCCGAAGCGGGCGTCGAGCTCGCGCAGGGAGTCGTCGGTGACCAGTTGCTCGCCCATGGTGCGGACGAGCGTGGAGAGCTCACGGGTGGTGTCGTCGATGTGGAAATCCATGTCAGCTGTCCTTCCGGGCAGAGGACGGAGTGGGGGCGATCCGCGGCGCCGGTGGCAACCCGAGTCCGGCGGCGGCGATGATGTCGCGCTGGACCTCGTTGGTGCCTCCGCCGAAGGTGAGGATGAGGGCCGAACGATGCAGCTTCTCGATGCGCCCGTGGAGGACGGCGGTGGGGGAGTGGGAGCGTTGGAACCCGGCGGAGCCCAGCACCTCCATGAGGAGCCGGTACGCCTCGCACGCGGTCTCGGTGCCGTACACCTTGGTCGCCGACGCGGCGATGCGGGTGGGCGTGGTGGAGTCGGCGGAGACGATCTCCCAGTTGCGCAGCGCCAGGTACTCGGCCATCGCGTGGACGCGGGCCAGGTGGGTGCGCACCCACTCGTTGTCGATCACGTCCCCGCCGCCGGGCAGGCCGACGTCGGCCGCACGCGTGGTGCGCGCCCACTCCAGGACCTGCCGGAGCGAGGCCTGGAGTGGACCGGCGGCCGTGAGGGCGACCCGCTCGTGGTTGAGCTGGTTGGTCATGAGCGGCCACCCGCCGTGTTCGGGCCCGACCAGGTTGGAGGCGGGCACCACCACGTCCTGGTAGTAGGTGGCGCTGGTGTCCGGGCCCGCCATCGTGTGGACGGGAGTCCACGAGAACCCCTCGGCGTCGGTGGGCACCATGATCATCGAGATGCCCTTGTGTCGCTTGGCGTCCGGATCGGTGCGTGCGGCCAGCCAGATCCAGTCCGCGTAGGCCACGAGGGACGTCCACATCTTCTGCCCGTTGATGCGGTACACCTCCCGGCCCGCGTGCTCCCCGGTCCCGGCCTCGCGCACGGCCCGGGTCTTCAGGGAGGCGAGGTCCGTGCCCGATTCCGGCTCGGAGTAGCCGATGCCGAAGTGCAGCTCGCCGCGGCTGATCCGGGGCAGGAAGTAGCTCTTCTGCTCCTCGGACCCGAAGGCCATGATCGTCGGCGCGACCGAGTTGATGGTGAGGAAGGGCACCGGGACCCCGGCGATCGCGGCCTCGTCGGTGAAGATCAACTGCTCCACCATCGGGCGGTTCCGACCGCCGAACTCCTCCGGCCATCCGATCGTCAGCCAGCCGTCGCGGCCCATCTCGGCGACGATCTCACGGTAGGCGTTGCCGTGGCCGTATTCGCCGGTCGTGGAGGTGAAGGCCTCTCGGCGCTCGGGGGTCATCAGGGCGGAGAAGTACTCGCGCAACTCCCCGCGCAGCCGTTGCTGGTCTGTGGTGTAGGTGATGTCCATATGCCCTAAGCTCATCTCGAGTGGAACACGTTCTAGTGTCGTGTCTCACATAGTATCGAATCATGCTCGCGGCCACAGTGGTCGCGGGCCCGGCCAAGGAGGACGGGTATGAGGATTGACGTGGATCCCGACCGCTGCGAGGGGCAGGCCGTGTGTGTCGGGCTCGCCCCGAAGGTCTTCGAGTTGAACGACGACGACGAGGTGGTGCGGGTGATCGTCGACGAGGTCCCCGAGGAACTGCAGAAGCGCGCGCTCAAGGCTGTCGAGAAGTGCCCGATGGCGGCGCTCAAGGTCGCGGAGTGACGCCCGGGCAGGGCCGGAAGGACCTCGGGGCGGATCTCTCGCTCGACGGCCGGGTGGCGGTCGTCACCGGGTCCGGCTCCGGGCTGGGCGCCGCGGAAGCCGTGGAGTTGGCGCGCTCGGGTGCGGCCGCGGTCGTCATCAACGACATCCGGTCCGGCGAGGCCACGGACGCCGTGATCGGCGACATCGAGGCGGCGGGCGCCAAGGCCGCCCTGGTGGTCGGGGACGTCTCCGAACGGGAGACCGCCGACGCGATGGTGGCCGAGGCCGTGCGACTCGGCGGCCTGCACGTGGTGGTCAACAACGCCGGCATCACCCGGGACAAGATGCTGTTCAACATGGAGGACGACGACTTCGACGCGGTGATCAGGGTGCACCTGCGCGGGCATTTCCTGCTCACCCGCAACGCCGCGGCCCACTGGCGGGGCGAGAGCAAGAAGTCCGACTCCCCGGTGTACGGGCGGCTGATCAACACCTCGTCCGAGGCGGGACTCTTCGGCCCGCCCGGGCAGGCGAACTACGGCGCGGCCAAGGCCGCCATCACCGCGCTCACCCTCTCGGCCTCACGTGTGCTCTCCCGGATCGGCTGTACGGCCAACGCCATCGCTCCCCGGGGACGCACGGGGATGACCGAGGGCGTCTTCGAGGACTGGGACGAGTCGAAGGGGCCCGACCCGCTGTCGCCGGACCGGGTGGCGGACCTGGTGTCGTACCTCGCGTCGCCCGCCGCGGCCGGTGTCAGCGGTCAGCTGTTCGTGGTATACGGCGGCATGGTGGCGTTGGTGGACGCCCCGGTGGTGGAGAAGCGGTTCGACGCCGAGGGCGGTGTGTGGGACCGCCGGGAGTTCGCCGACGCGGTCTCCGGCCACTGGTCAGGGCGGCCCGAGGGCAAGTCCTTCTCCGCCTCGGAGATCATGACCCTCTGACCTGAACCGATGCGGTCCCCGCGGCGTTTGCTGAGAGACGCGCGGGGACCGCTTTCGTTGTGTCGGGGCGTGTTAGATTCCCGGCACACGCGCAGGGGCACCGTTCGGGGGTGATTGGTAGGCCTTGCTAATGAGAACGTGTTCTAGCTACTATGTAATCTAGGTCACGCCGAACCGGTCACTTGTTCAGTTCGGTGCGACCGGGGGATGAGAGAAGACAGGAGGGGGGCGATATGGCGAGAGTTCTCGATGCGCCGCTCAAGGGAGTCGGCGATTTCGTCGCCATGAGCCTCGACACGTTCGTGTCCTTCCCGTCGATCGTGCGGCAGGGCCGGGAGTTCGTCGAACAGTCCTGGTTCATCGCCCGGGTCTCCATGATGGCCACCATCCTGGTGGCGATCCCGTTCACCGTCCTGGTGAGCTTCACGCTCAACATCCTGCTCCGCGAGATCGGTGCGGCCGATCTTTCGGGGGCGGGGGCCGCGCTCGGCGCCGTCACCCAGGTCGGTCCCATGGTCACGGTCCTCATCGTGGCGGGGGCCGGGGCCACCGCCATCTGCGCGGACCTCGGGGCCCGCACCATCCGCGAGGAGATCGACGCGATGGAGGTCCTCGGGATCGACCCGGTCAAGCGCCTGGTCGTCCCCCGGGTCGCCGCGTCCACCTTCGTGGCGCTGCTGCTCAATGGCCTGGTGTGCACGATCGGCATCCTCGGTGGTTTCCTCTTCTCGGTTCTCCTGCAGGGCGTCAACCCGGGCGCCTTTGTAGACGGGATCACCCTGCTCACGGGCCTGGGTGAGCTCATCCTGGCGCAGATCAAGGCCGGGATGTTCGGGATGCTCGCCGGCCTGGTGGCCTGCTACAAGGGCCTCTACGTCCGGGGCGGGCCGAAAGAGGTGGGCAGCGCTGTGAACGAGACCGTCGTCTTCGCCTTCATGGCCCTGTTCGTCGTCAACACCGTGCTCACGGCGGTCGGCGTCAAGGTCCTGGGGGCGTGAGGTGACCGTCATTGAGACCACCCGGTTCCCGCGCCTCGCGCGGGCCCGGCACCACACCGTCGGCAGGGCCGACGACTTCGGCGGCATCGCCCTGTTCTTCTGGCGAGCACTGCTGGCCACGCCGCGGGCGCTCACCCAGTACCCGAAGGAGACGCTGCGTCTGATCGCCGAGATCGCCATGGGAACGGGTGCGCTGGCGATGATCGGCGGCACAGTGGTGATCGTCGGCTTCCTCACCCTCGCCACCGGCGGCGTGATCGCGGTCCAGGGCTTCTCCTCGCTCACCGACGTCGGGGTCGAAGCGCTCACCGGCTTCTTCGCGGCGTTCATCAACGTCCGTATCGCCGCCCCCGTGATCGCTGGCATCGGGTTGGCCGCCACCATCGGTGCCGGCGCGACGGCCCAGCTCGGGGCGATGCGGGTGTCCGAGGAGATCGACGCGCTGGAGGTCATGGCGATCGACTCGATCACCTACCTGGTCTCCACCCGGATCGTCGCCGGGATGATCGCCGTGGTGCCGTTGTACTCGCTCGCCGTCATCGCCTCGTTCGTGGCGAGCCGGTTCGCGACCGTCCAGATCTATGGTCAGTCCGGTGGCGTGTACGACCATTACTTCTCGACGTTCCTCATCCCCACGGACATCCTGTGGTCCTTCGTCCAGGCCATAGCGATGGCCATCACGATCATGCTCATCCACACCTACTACGGCTACAACGCCGCCGGCGGTCCCGCCGGCGTCGGCTCGGCCGTGGGCAACGCCGTCCGCACCTCGCTCATCGCGGTGGTGACCGTGACCCTTCTCGTCTCCCTCGCGATCTACGGCGGAGACGGCAACTTCAACCTGTCGGGATAGGAGGCGGACGTGGCGAGAACTGTGAGTCAGAGCGATACGGTGCCCAAGCGCATCGCGGCGACGGTGCTGGCGCTCTTCATCGTCGTGGTGATCGCGCTCTCCCTCCTGATGTTCGCGAGGGTCTTCGACAGTCGGGTGCCGTTGACCGTCCGCAGTGATCGCGCCGGTCTGGTCATGGAGGCCGACGCCAAGGTGCGCGCCCGCGGTGTGGAGATCGGCAACGTCAAGGACATCCGCCAGGAGTTCGGCGGGGCGACGATCGAGATCGAGGTCGATCCCGCGGCGCTGGAGGCCATCCCCGCCAACTCCCCGGTGACGATCGGATCCAACACGGTGTTCGGTGCGAAGTCCGTCGACTTCGAGTCCCCGATGCGGCCGGACCCGACGCCGCTGGCCGCGGGCACTGTCGTCGAGGCGTCCAATGTCACCGCCGAGGTCAACACACTGTTCCAGGACCTCACCGACCTGCTCATCGCGATCGAGCCGGAGAAGCTCAACGCCACCCTCGGCGCGGTCTCTGGGGCGGTCGACGGGCGCGGTGAACAGGTGGGGCGCACGATCACCGACTTGGGCGACTACCTGCAGGAGATCAACCCGCAGATCGACACCCTCCAGAGGGACCTGGCCAAGGGGTCGCGGGTGGCCAACCTCTACGCCGACGTCACCCCCGACATCATGCGCCTGCTCGACTCCGGCACCGATGTCGGCGCCAACGTCGTCAGCAACCAGGCGCGGTTCGAACAATTGCTGGTCTCTGCGATCGGCACGGGCGAGACCGGCAAGCGCCTGCTGTCCGAGAACGGCAACGAGTTGGTCAAGATGCTCTCGGACCTGCGTGCCTCGACCAGCCTGCTCGCGGAGTACCACCCCATGCTCACCTGTCTGATCGTGGGCCTGAACCAGGGCGTCGAGGGCGCCACGTCAGCCTTCGGCGGCGAGGACCAGCCCGGCCTGGTATTCAAGTCGGGGTGGCAGCAGGGGGCGCGAGCGTACGAGTACCCCAAGGACCTGCCGAAGGTCAACGCCAGCACCGGACCCAACTGCTACGGCCTCCCGTTCCCCGACCCGAACGTCCACGCCCCGTTCGTCGTGACCGACACGGGCTCCAACCCCGTGGAGGGCATGCCCGACGTGTTCACCTCTCGCCCCGCCCCGCTATTCGGCCCGTTGCGGCCCACCGAGCCCGGTCGTCCCGCGCCCCCGACGCTGCTGCAGGTCATGCTCGGCATGGACGGGGAGACCCCGTGACCGCCGGGCGCTCGGCAGCGCGAAACGCCCGTCTTACCCTGATCAAGCTGGCGATCTTCACCACGGTGATGGTGCTGGTCCTGGCCGGTCTGGTCATGGTCTTCAGCGAGTACCGCTCCGGCGCGTCCGAGAAGTTTAATGCCGTGTTCACCGACGTCTCGGGGCTGGAGTCCGGGGACAAGGTGCGCATCGCGGGAGTGGAGGTGGGCCGCGTCGACCGGATCGCACTGGCGGACGGGAACACAGCCGCGGTCCGGTTCTCCGTGGCCGGGAACCAGGTCGTGCACGCCAGCACCGAGGCGATGGTGCGGTACGAGAACCTGACCGGGGACCGCTATCTGGAACTCAACCGGGGGGAGGGGGATCAGTCTCCGCTCGAGGCGGGCGGGACGCTGCCGATCTCGCAGACCTCCCCGGCCCTGGATCTCGATGCCTTGCTCGGCGGGTTCCGTCCGCTGTTCCGCGCGTTGGACCCCGGCCAGGTCAACCAACTGTCGGAGTCGATCGTCAAGGTGTTCCAGGGTGAGGCCGGCACCGTGCAGGACCTGCTCGCCTCGACATCGTCCCTCACACAGACACTTGCAGACAGGGACCAACTCATCGGGGACGTGATCACCAACCTCAACGGCGTTCTCACCACCGTGTCGGACAACCAGTCCAACGTCGATTCGATCGTCGACGACCTCCAGCAGCTCGTCTCCGGTCTGTCCGCGAACGCCGAGCCGATAGGCGAGTCCGTCGAACGCCTCAACGACGCCAGCGCCAACATGACCACACTCCTGTCCGACGTCCGCCCGGCCCTGCGCGAGGACGTCGCCCAGATCGACCGGGTGGCGACGCTCATCAACGAGGACGAGCCGTTCGTCGAGAACGTGATCAACCGGCTCCCGTCCGACTTCGAGAAGATGGGGCGCTTGGGCGTGTACGGCAGCTTCTTCCAGTTCTATCTCTGCGGTGTGATCGTGCAGGTCACCAACCCCGTGACCGGTAGGGGCGTGTACCTGCCCCAGTACGAGCAGACGACGGGACGGTGTGCGTTCCCCGATGAGTGACACAATAGACGGGACCCCGCCGAAGGCGCCCCGAGGACAGCTCCGCTTCCGCGACCGCGACCCCAAGACGATCGGTGTCTGGGGAGCCGTGGGGGCCGTGGCGTTGATGGCGATCTCGCTCAACTACGACCGGATCCCGTATGTCAACGGGATGCGCGGCGCGACCGCGTACGTGGCCGACGCCGCCGGGCTCAACACCGGTGACGAGGTGCAGGTGGCCGGGATGAGGGTCGGCTCGGTGCGGAAGATCGAGCTCGACGGGGACAGGGTCAGGGTCCGCTTCGACATCGACACCGGCGTCGCGCTCGGCACGGACACCTCCGCCCAGGTCAAGACGGACTCGATCCTGGGCCGGCGCGCGCTCGGTGTCTTCTCCGACGGTCGGGGTGAACTCCCCGACAACACCATCCCGCTCGAGCGGACCTCGGTCCCGTACTCGCTCACCGCCGCGCTCGGAGACCTCAGCGACACGGTCGAGGCGATGGACACGGACAAGGTCGACGAGGCGCTGACCGTGCTCGCCGAGACAATGGAGGGGTCCTCGCCCGAGATCCGCGGCGCGTTGGACGGGATTACCAGGCTCTCGCGCTCTCTCAACGAGCGCGACGAGGGCGTCCGGCAGCTCCTCGACAAGGCCGCGGGGACCACCGACATCCTCGGGCGGCGAAGTGACCAGATCAACCAGCTCATGGTGGACGGCAACGTGCTGTTCACCCAGCTCGACCTCCGGCGAAGGGCCCTCAGCGAGTTGATCGTCAACATCGACGAACTCGCCCGGCAGCTCTCGGGGGTGGTCCAGGACAACGAGGCACAGCTCGGACCCGCCCTTGACAAGTTGGAGCAGGTGTCGGATCTGTTGATCCGCAACAAAGAGGACATCGATCTGGGGCTGCGCCGGATCGTCCCGTTCTCCACGGCGCTGAGCGAGGCCGTGGCGTCCGGACCGTGGTTCAACGCCTACGTGTCCAACCTGTCGATCGGTCATTACCAGCAGACCATCCTGCGCGACCTCATGCCTCTCATCGACGACCGCGTCCAGCCCGAGCCGGGACTGGTCCGCGAGCCGACGATGCCGGCCGTACCGGGTCTGACCCTGATGGACGAGCACCCCGGCTGGGGCGAGAAGAGGTTGCCCCGATGAGTCGACTGCTGGCGTCCACACTGTCCAAGGTCGTGGCCCTCGTCGTCGTCGTCCTCCTCGTGATTGCCGCGGTGTGGTTCTTCTCCACCCGGACCAAGACGATCGTCGCCTTCTTCGAATCCACCCGGGGCGTCTACGAGGACGACACCGTCCGGGTGCTCGGGGTGCGTGTCGGACGGATCTCCGAGATCACCTCCGAGGACGGCAGGTCCAAGGTCACGATGAAGGTCGACCGGGACGTCCCGGTCCCCGCCGACGCCACCGCGTTGCTCGTGGCACAGTCCCTCGTGGCCGAGCGGTTCATCCAGATCACCCCCGCCTTCACGGGCGGCGAGGAGATGCCGGACGGCGGCACGATCCCCGTCGAGCGCACCGCGATCCCGGTGGAATGGGACGGGGTCAAGGAGCAGCTCATGAAGCTGTCCACCGCCCTCAGTCCCGTCGGTCACGAGGAGACGGGCCCGCTCGGCGAGTTCGTCGACTCGGCCGACGCGATGCTCGACGGCAACGGTGTGGAGGTCCGCGACGCCCTCAACGAGGTCTCGCAGACCATGGCGCTGCTCTCGGACGGGCGGGAGAACCTCTTCACCACCCTCAAGAACCTGCAACTGTTCGTCACAGCGCTCTCACAGAGCGAGGAACAGATCGTGTCCTTCGGGGGGAAGCTGGCCAGCGTGTCGCAGGTGCTCGGAGACCAGACGGGCGACATCGATGCGGCGCTGAGCGATCTCGACCTGGCGGTGACCGACATCAACCGGTTCCTCGACAACAACGGGGAACGCGTGACCACTGCTGTCGACAAGCTCGGCCAGGCGACCGAGGTGGTGCGCGACCGGCGGGCCGAGCTGGAGGGAGTGCTCCACGTGGGCCCCACCGCCATGGCCAACTTCTACAACATCTACCGGCCGTACCAGGGCGTCCTCACCGGGGTGTTGACCATGAACCAGATGGCCAACCCGACCAACTTCATCTGCGGTGCGATCGCGGGCCTGGCCAACAACACCGCCGAATCCGACGCACAGCTGTGCGCCCAGTACATGGGCCCGCTGTTCAACTCGCTCGCCTCCAGCTACCCATACGGCGCGGTCACCCCGCCGATCACCCCCACCGCGGAGCCCCAACAGATCTGGGACTCGCAGAAGCCAGGGACGCAGACCCCACCGGGTGTGCAGCCGGTCTCCGACCGGCCTGACCCGCTGATCAACGTGGTCAACAAGGGCGACAACCTCACCGACACCCTGCTCGTGACGGGAGATGCGTAGATGTTTCGCAACCGACCCAGTGGCCGAATTCTGACGGCAGGTGCACTCGGCGCCGTCGTGCTGCTCTCCGGTGCCGGATGCACCTGGGAGGGTCTCAACTCCCTGCCGCTACCCGGAGCGCAGGGCAGGGGGGAGGGTGCGTACGAGATCACCCTCGAGATGCCCAACGTCACCACCATCACCCGCAACTCCCCGGTCCGGGTGAACGACGTCAACGTCGGGTCGATCACGGACATGCAGGTGGAGGACTACACGGCGATCGTCACGGTCTCGCTCAACGAGGATGTCCGGCTCCCGGCCAACGCACATGCGAAGATCGGGCAGACCAGCCTCCTGGGGTCGCAACATCTCGAGATCTTCCCGCCCCCGGACGGCGAACCCGAGGGCTCGCTCTCCGACGGGGACGTCATCCCGTTGGCCCGCGCCGGAGTGTACCCGACCACGGAGCAGACGCTGTCGGCCTTGTCGGTCGTCCTGACCGACGGCGGGCTGGCGCAGTTCGAGACCATCGCCAGCGAGCTCAACACCGCGTTGGACGGCCGGCAGGTCGACGCCAAGGAGGTCATCACCCAGCTGGAGACCACCGTGAGCGGCCTCGACGAGCAGCGGGCCGACATCATCGCCGCCATGGACGGGCTGGACCGGCTGTCCCGCCAGATCAACGACCAGACCGACACCCTGGCCAGAGCGCTGGCGCAGATGCCCGAGGCCGTCGCGCTGATCAACGACCAGAAGCAGGAGCTGACCACAGCAATGGTCTCGCTCGGGGATTTCGGCAACAAGGCCAACCAGGTGATCGACGCCGGTGGTGGACAGAACCTGGTGGACAACCTCCGCGACATCACGCCGGTCCTCGACTCGCTGGCCAACGCCGGGCGCGACCTGACCCGGGCGCTGAGCGTGCTCATCACGTTCCCGTTCCCGCAGGCGGGCATCGACAACTTCCTCCGCGGCGACTACGCCAACCTGTACATCCACGCCGACACGACGATGCCGCGTCTGTCGGAGACCTTCCTCCTGGGCACCGAGTTCGGCAACCGTATGGCCGGCCTCGAGGGCTATGTGGGCCTCGCGCCCAATCCGCTGGCCGGCGCGAACCCGTTCTCCCTCGACATCCCGCGGCCGGAGCACTCGGGCGAGGAGCCGTTCGCCGAACTGCCACCTGAGCCGGGATCCGGCGCCCCGACTGAGGAGGCCCCCCGATGACCCGGTTCGTGCGAATCCAGCTGACCATCTTCGCCGTGGTGACGGTTCTCGCCCTGTCGGTAATGTCGGTCTCCTACCTCAAGCTGCCGACTGCGTTCGGCTGGCAGCGCACCGATGTCGCACTGCAGATGCCGGACACCGGTGGGGTCTACAAGAACGCCAACGTCTCCTACCTGGGCAATGTGATCGGGAGAGTCGACGCGGTCACCCTCAAGCCCGGTCACGTCGTGGCCGAACTGCACTTCGACACGCGGGCGGAGGTCCCCGAGAACGTCCGCGCGCAGATCCGGAGTGTCTCCGCGGTCGGGGAGCAGTTCGTCGAGCTAGTGCCCGAGGGCGAGCCCGTCGGCGAGATGGCCGACGGCACCGTGCTCGGCGAGGACCGGGTCGACATGCCCCAGGGGATCGGCCCCGTCCTGGACCAGGCCACGGTGCTCATGGCGTCGATCGACGACGGCAAGATGCGCCGCGTCATCTCTGAGTCGTTCGACGCGTTCAACGGTTCCGAGCGGGAGCTCCAGCAGTTCCTGGACTCCGCGCAGCTCCTCCTTGAGGAGGCCCAGCGCAACACCGGGGCCACCCGCCAGCTGATCGCCGACGCCGAGCCGGTCCTGGACTCGCAGCTGCGCTCAGCGGACTCGATCCGTGCCTGGACCCGGAACCTCGCAGACCTGACCGATCAGCTCCGGGTCAACGAGCCCCAGCTGACCTCGATCATCCAGCGCGGCCCGGACTCCCTGGCCCGGGCGACCAGGGTCCTCAACGATCTGCAGCCGACCATGCCGGTGCTGGTCGCCAACCTGGTGAGCGTCGGCGAGGTTGGCGTGGTCTACAACCGCTCCATCGAGCAGTTGCTCGTGATCTACCCGGCCCTGGTGTCCTCGCTCATCACCGCGATCAACGGCGCCAAGGACACCGGTGAGATCAAGGTGGATTTCAACCTCCAGATCAACGAGACCCCGCCGTGCACCACCGGCTTCTTGCCGGCGGACCAGCGGCGGTCGCCCGCCGACCTGTCCGTGCCCCCGCTGATGAACGGCATCTACTGCAAGGTCCCCAAGGACTCCCAGACGACCGTCCGTGGAGCCCGCAACCTGCCGTGCATGGAGTACCCCGGTCGGCGAGCTGCCTCTCCGGCGGAGTGTGCGGCCGATGACTACGTCCCCGAGGGCATCAACCCGCCGGACACCAGCGAGGTCGGCCCGCCCGGTGACAGCCCGTACGCGTACAACGTTGTCCCCTCGTCCAACAGCGGCGAGCGGGAGATCCGCACCTCCGCCGCCATGTACGACCCGGCGACGGGCGAGTACCTCGGTGCGAACGGCAAGACGTATCGTCAGCTTAACCTGGGGACCGCGAGCAAGCTGTCCGCGGACGCCGACCTGGCCGACATCCTGACGAATGGAGTGACCTAGTGCCGCAGTCGGACGAGACCCCCACTGATGGTGAGCGGACCGGGCTGGTCGTCGCCTCCGTGATCACTGCCCTGTGCCTGGTGGCGGCCCTCGTTGCCTCGGGGCTGTGGCTCACCGAGCGTGGCCAGGCGGCCTCGATCCGGGCGGACCGGGCGTCCGCGAGCGAGCTCGATGGGTCATACCGCGACTTCGCCACCGACGTGATGACCCGGCTCATGACCATCCGTCAGGAGACCCTGACCGAGGACGTGGACCGGATCGTGGACATGATCGAGGGCGACTTCTCCGAGCAGTTCACCCCCCGTCGCGACTCCTACGAGGAGGTCGTCAAGACCACCGCGGTGGTGGCCGACGGGGTGGTGTCCGCCGCAGCGGTCGAGCACTCCTACCCCGAGCGCGCAGAGGTGATCATGGCGATCGACCAGACCATCGGCAATCCCCGGTCCCAGGAGGACCAGGACCGGCAGTACCGCGTCCGGGTGACGGTCAACCGTCACGACGACGGCGAGATGAGGGTCTCGGGGGTGAACTTCATCCCGTGAGCAGCAACGACGTGCCAGACGCCCGCTCCGCCCGCCGTGCGCAGCGTGAGGCCGAGCGTGCGGCCCGGGCCCAGCGCAAGGCCGACGCGGCCCGGGAGCGCGCCCTGGCGGCCGCCCGTGCCGGTGGCCTGTTCGAGGGGATGGAGGCCATGCCCCGCACCGCCGCCGCGGACACGACCACCGGCGGGGAGGCGGAACCGGCTGATTCCGGGGAGGCGGAGCCGGCCGGGACCGAGCGGGCGCGCGCGACGCCGGGGCCCACCCGGGAGCCGCTCGATTCGTCGCGTCGACGCAGGCTCACCGTGGTCCTGGCCGCGGCGTCCGCCGTCCTCGTCGTCGTCACCGGTCTGACCTCCTGGCAGTACGTCGAGGCCAGGGGAGATGCGGCGACCGAGCAGCGGGTCGCGGACGCGCCCGCCTCCGCGACGGACGCGGCGCGCGAGATCGTGACCCAGATGTTCACCTACGATCACCGGACGGTCGATTCGGAACTCGCTGCGGTCCGGGATCGGCTCGCCGATCCAGCACTGTCGGAGTTCGTGGAGCAATCCATGCTCACCGTCGCCTCCGCTGCCAAACAGCAGGAGGCCAGCGTCTACGCGACGGTGGCTGCCGCCGCGCCGCAGGAGGTCGTGGACGCCGATAACGTCACGGTTCTGCTCATGCTCAACCGGATGGTGTCGACGAAGGACGCGCCCGAGGCGGCGAGCTCGGCTTCCCGGCTCACCGTGTCGATGGTGCGGGTCGACGACACGTGGAGGCTCGGGGAGCTGGAAGCACTCTAAAGACGGCCGGGCCGGGGGCCCGGAACCGTCGACTCACTCGTCGGAGGTGGCGTCCAACGTCTCGAAGAACCGTCGTGCCCACGCGTGGACGTCGTTGCCCAACACCTGTCGGCGCAGCGCCCGCATGCGACGACGCCGGTCGTCCTTCGACTCGGTGACGGCCGCCATGATGGCGTCCTTGACCCCCTCCAGGTCATGCGGATTGCACAGGTACGCCTGCCGGAGTTCGGCGGCGGCGCCGGCGAACTCGCTCAGCACCAGCGCGCCCTCGCCATCGGTGCAGGAGGCCACGTACTCCTTGGCCACAAGGTTCATCCCGTCGCGCACGGGAGTGACAAGCATGACGTCGGCGGCCACGTAGAAGGCCGTGAGTTCGGACTTGGGGACGGGGCGGTGGATGTAAGTCACCACGGGGTGCCCGATCTCGCCGAAACTACCGTTGATCCGTCCCACGGACTCCTCGATCCGCGAGCGCATGATCTGGTACTGCTCGACCCTCTCGCGGCTCGGGGTGGCGAGCTGGAGCAGGGTGACGTCGGCGGTCTCGAGCCGCCCCTCCTCGAACAACTCCTCCAGGGCGCGGAGCCGGACGTCGATCCCCTTGGTGTAGTCGAGGCGGTCGACACCCAGAAGCAGGATCTCGGGGGAGCCGAGTTCGGTGCGCAGGCGTTCCGCGCGGGCGCGGGTGCCGCGGTCGCGGGCGGCCGCGTCGATGGAAGCCGAGTCGATCGAGATGGGGAACGCTCCCACCCGGACCCTCCGGTCGTCCACCCGGATCTCGGACGCCCGCCCCCGGGTGGAGCGCAACCGCACCGAGGGGTGGCCGCCGAGCCGGTGGGCGAGGATCCGGAAGTTGTCAGCGCCCCCGGGCAGGTGGAAGCCCACCAGGTCGGCCCCGAGCATCCCCTCGACGATCTCCGAGCGCCACGGCAGCTGCATGAACAACTCGACGGGGGGGAACGGGATGTGGAGGAAGAACCCGATGGTCAGGTCGGGACGCATCTCACGTAACAGGCGGGGGACCAGCAGGAGTTGGTAGTCCTGCACCCAGACCGTGGCGTCGGTGGCGGCGGCCGCGGCGGTGGCCTCGGCGAACCGGCGGTTGATCGCGACGTAGGCGTTCCACCATTCGCGGTGGTACTCGGGGGGGACCACCACGTCGTGGAACAGCGGCCACAGCGTGCCGTTGGAGAACCCCTCGTAGTAGAGCCCGACATCCTCGGCGGACAGCGTGACCGAGTGCAGCCGGATGCCGTCGGCGTCGAAGGGCTCGGGGGCGGCGTCCGCCACGCCGGGCCAACCCACCCAGGCGCCGTGGTTGGCCTTGAGGATGGACTCCAGGGCCGTCACCAGCCCACCGGGGCTGGCCTTCCAGTGTTCCCGGCCGTCCTTGTCACGGACGAGGTCGACGGGTAGCCGATTGGCGACGACGACGAAGTCCGCACCGGCGTCCGGCGGCGTCTGCTCGGTCGCGCGCGTCATCCCCGTCCCTTCCGTGATCGCTGTGATGCGGCTAGTCGACGTCGGCAGGGTCGACCTTCTCGGGGCCGATCCCGAGCATCTCGAGCAGCATCAGGCACTCGTCGGCGTCTGCGGCGTACGAGGCCACGATCCTCTGGGCCTGATATGCGGTCTCGTCGGCGACGGGCTCGAGGTCGACGTCGAGCTCGGGCTCCTTGCTGGCCGCTGCGGCGGATGCCATGTGTGTCCTCCCGTGGTCGGTATGGGACGCAGGGCCCGTGTGGGCTCAGGCGTCCGACGTCATCTTACGTCACTGGTCGGCGGCGGCGGACCTGCGCAGATTACGCGTGACCCATTCGCCGAACACGATGCCGGCCGCCAGGGCCACCGCGATCGCCAGGGCCTGGAACATCAGTCCCACACCGATACCGGTCTGGTCACTGGTGAGGGCCGACAGTCCCCGATAGACGGACAGCCCGGGCAGGAGTGGTGTGATCCCCGCGATGGTCACGATCAGTGGCGGGACGGTCGCGATACGGGCGAGGATGCCGCCGAACAACCCCATCGCACAGGCCGCGAGCGCGGAACCCACCACCACGCCCAGCCCGGTCGTCGTGACCACCTGGAAGATGACCATCCCGATCGCCCCGACCGCCGCGGCGAGCCACGTCGCACGCACGGTGGCGTAACTGGCCACCGCGAAGCCGGCGGCCCCGACCCCCGCCGCGAAGACGGCGAGATACAGGGGCGCGTTGCCGGAGATGGTCGGGTCGATGGGGGGCGGGGACATGCCCAGTCGCGCGAACACCGCCAGGGCGATCGTGATGCCGCCGAGAACCCCGCCGGTGAGGATCATCGTCTCCACGCCGCGGCCGGCCGACGTCACGGGGAACCCGGTGATGGCGTCCTCGATCGCGCCGACGAGCGTGAGCCCCGCGAGGAGCACGATGATTCCCGCGGCGACGAGTGTGGATGGCTGGATGTCCACGAAGTTGTCGCTCAGGAACACGTAGGCCAACAGCGCCCAGGCGGCCGCGATGAACCCCCCGACGATCTGCTGGAAGAACTTCGGGAGGCGGTGGCCGTCCAGATAGCGGTTGGCGTACATCAGCGCGAACGTCGACACCATGGACAGGAGTCCGGCGAGCGGGCTGCCACCCAGTTGGATGACGACCGCGCAACCGAGCATCGCCCACCCCAGGACCGCGACCCGGAACGAGTGGGGGTGCGGGGAGGCGATGATCTGCTCGACCTCCGCCGTGGCCTGCTCGACGGTCAGTTGGCGCCGCACGATGAGGTCGATGAGCCGGGCGACACGGGTCACCCGGGTCATGTCGATCGTGCGGTAGTTGACCACCCGGATGACGGAGATCGGCGGGCGACCACGTCGGCGGTTCACGCCGATGGTCAACGAGGTGAAGGTGACCTCGACGGTGGCGCCCGGCAGGCCGAACGCCGCCGCGACCGATTCCCCCTGGGCGACGGTGTCCGCCGCGCCCTCCCCGGAGGAGAGGAGGATGCCGGCGATCTCCAGGGCCAGGTTCAGGACGTCGGTGACGGCGCCGTCGTCGTCCAGGTCGACCGGCGCCATCGGTGACAGGGGCGGCTCGACCGCCAGGTCCATCGTGGACTTGCGCAGACCCAGCCACGCCAGGGGGCGGGTGAACGGGGCAGGTGCGTCGCGGATCTCCACGTGGACACCGTAGTCAAGACCGCGGCGGTCGAGAGCGCGGCCCGGGATCCGGTTAGGATGTGACCCGGACCCCGGCCGTGCCGGAGCCGTGCTGGAGTGGCGCAATTGGTAGCGCACCCGACTTGTAATCGGGCGGTTGCGAGTTCAAGTCTCGTCTCCAGCTCTCACCCGCCGCCCGGTGGAGCCGGGAGTGCACGCCACGCGCGCGCGGTATACGTTTAGTTTTCTCAGGTTTCTGGGTAGGATGTGGCAGGTGTTCAGCGACGGCGAGGACTCCGGAGACGTGGACGGGGGCGTGGACGCTGAGTCCACCCGGCGGATCGCCGAGGCATGGATGCGCGCGGTCACCTCATGTGACGTGGACGCCGCGCTGGCACTTTCCTCGCCGTCGATCGTCTACTCCAACGGCGGCCACCTCCGTCTCTACGAGGGACACGACGGCCTGCGTGACATCATCGAGGATGTCGCCCGTATGTCCGGGTTCCTCGACGTGGCCGTCCTGTCGGCGGTGGCGCAAGCGGGGACCGTTGCCCTCCGGCGACTCGAGACCTACACCCTGCCCGAGGGCGGCGTGGAGATCCCGGCACTGGCCTTCGTCGATGTCGCGGACGGTGTGGTGACCCGCTGGGAGGACTACAAGGACCTACGTACTCTGAACACGATCTCGGAGTAGACGGTGGACGGGGGCGGTCCGGTGGACCGGGAGGAGCATGAAGTCGACGCCGCCGCGGTGGTCAGGGCGCTCGTCGAAGCCAGGTTCCGGGGGGATGTGACCACGACGACCGCTCTGTGTACGCCCGACATCGTGTTGCGGATCGAGGGGTCTCATGAGGCGCGCGGGCGAGAGGGAGTGGCGCACCTGATGGAGTTCAACCGAGAGGTCGCCACCAACGTGCGTGTCGAGATTCACCGGGTCATGGCATCGGGTGACACCGTCGCGATGAGCAGGACCATGTTCCTCACCATCAACGGGCAGGCCGTCGAGCTCAGCGCGGGCGCGTTCTTCACGTTGCGTGACGGCCTGGTGCGGGAATGGAGTGACTACCTGGACATGAGCGAGGTGGCGCGCGCGCTCGGGCACTGAGCCGGTCACCCGCCCGACCCGACCACCGGGGCGGCGAGTCGGGGTGGGCCGGTCAGTCCCCGGGAACGAACTCGTCGTGGCCGAGTTCCCGCAGAGCGCGACGGATCGTCGCGGCCGCCGCGTCCGACTCCTCCGCCGGGGCGTCGGGGTCCGCGCGGGACAGGTCGAAGCCGGACATGTCGTCGGCGGGGAAGACGTGGATGTGGGTGTGTGGGACCTCGAAACCCGCGATCAGATAGCCGGCCCGCGACGCCCCGAAACCCTCGACGACGGCCTCGCCGACCGCCTGGGCGACCTCGTTGAGCCGCGCCCACAGCCGGGGGTCGAGGTCGGTCCAGCGGTCGATCTCCTCTCGCGGGACGATGAGGGTGTGGCCGGCCGCGACGGGCGCGATCGTGAGGAAGGCGACCACCTCGGGGTCCTCCCAGACGAACCTGCCCGGCAGCTCACCGGAGATGATCTTGCTGAAAACGGTCGACATGCTCCCAGCCTACGTACCCGGGGCGGCCGGTTGCCGCTGATGCGCGGTGGCTCGTGGTGTAATGAGGGGTACGCCACCCGGACAACGAGCGGCGAACGGTCCTTAGAGGATGGCGGAGGGACGGCAGATGATCGAGGCAACGGCACCGACGGCAGACGACACCGTCAAGAAGAAGTCCTACCACCACGGTGACCAGCGGAACGCGATCATCCACGAGGCCACCACGCGGGCGAGGTCCTCGGGGGAGAAGGCGATCGTGCTGCGGGAGATCGCGCCGGTCATCGGGGTGTCGGCCACCGCCGCCTACCGACATTTCACCAACCGGCAGCAGTTGGTCGAGGAGGTCTCGGCCCGCGGGTTCGCCGCGATGGGTGAGCGTGTCGCCCTCCCGGGGGTCACCGGCGCGGAGTCGGCCCCGGGGCTCGCGGCCTACCTGGACCTCCGCAACGCGGGGATCGCGATCGTGGCGTTCACGGTCGCGGAGCCCGCCTGGGCGCGGATGATGATCGAGACTCTGGGGGAGTCGCCGACGGTCGGGTTCGCTGCGTCGGATGTCACCGACATCATGCAGCAGATCGTCGACCGCGGGATCGCCGCGGGGATCTTCCGTCCGGGGACGAGGATCAGGGACCAGCGCGTCCTGTGGGCGGGGATCGACGGCCTCTGTTCGCACGCGATGTTCGGGCTCAAGCCGATGGGGACCCCGGAGGCGGACCACGCGACGGCGCGCACGCTCGATCTCTGCATGACGGACATGCTCACCGCGGAGGGGCTGCGGGTCCGCGATGAGGCCACGTTGCCGGACGGGATCGCGACCGACCTGCCGAGCTGAGGTCCACCCGACGACGCCCGCACCGGCCGTGCCGGGTCACGTCGCCCGGGGGGCGCGACTACTGTGGTCGCTGTGCGAATTCTCGTGATCGGTTCCGGTGCCCGTGAGCACGCCATCCTCGTCGCCCTCGCCGCGGACCCCGCGGTGACGGAGCTCCACGCCGCGCCGGGCAACCCCGGCATGGTGCAGGCCACGTGTCACGACGCGTCGGTGACGGATCCCTCGGCGGTCTCCGCGTTGGCACGGCGGCTCGAGGTGGACCTGGTCGTCATCGGCCCCGAGGTGCCGCTGGTGGCGGGGGTGGCCGATGCCCTCCGCGCGGCCGGCGTCCCGGTGTTCGGTCCCTCGGCCGAGGCCGCCCGGATCGAGGGCTCCAAGGCCTTCGCCAAGGACGTCATGGCCGCGGCGGGGGTCCGCACGGCGCGCGCCGAGGTCGTCGACTCGCCCGCCGACCTGGACGAGGCGCTCGACCGGTTCGGCCCCACCTGGGTGGTCAAGGACGACGGCCTCGCGGCCGGCAAGGGGGTCGTGGTCACGCCCGACCGCGCCGCCGCGCACGCCCACGCGCTCGCCTGCCTGGACGACGGGCACCCGGTTCTGCTCGAGTCCTTCCTCGACGGCCCCGAGGTGTCGCTGTTCTGTCTCGTGGACGGCGAGACGGTGGTCCCGCTCCTCCCCGCTCAGGATCACAAGCGTGTCGGGGAGGGGGACCGCGGACCCAACACCGGCGGGATGGGCGCCTACACCCCCCTGCCGTGGCTGCCGCAGGGGATGGTCGACCGGATCGTCTCCGAGGTGTGTGAGCCGGTCGCCCGCGAGATGGTCGCACGGGGATGCGGCTTCTCCGGTCTCTTGTACGCGGGTCTGGCGATCACCACGTCCGGCCCCGAGGTCGTGGAGTTCAACTGCCGTTTCGGTGATCCCGAGACGCAGGCGGTCCTGGCGCTACTGGAGTCGCCCCTCGGGCAGGCCCTCCACGCGGTGGCCACCGGCCGTCTCGCCGAGCTGCCTCCGCTGGTGTGGCGCGACGGCGCCGCCGTGACCGTCGTGCTGGCCGCGGAGAACTACCCGTCCTCGCCACGCCGGGGGACGTGATCGAGGGCGCCGAGCAGCCGGGGGTCTTCCACGCCGGGACGGCCCGGGACGAGAACGGGCGACTGGTCTCGGCCGGGGGGCGGGTCCTGTCGGTCGTCGGGACCGGTCCCGACCTCGCCGCCGCGCGCGCGGAGGCCTACCGGATCCTCGACGGGGTCGAGCTGGGCGGCGGTCACTTCCGTCGCGACATCGGCCTGGCGGCCGAGGAGGGACACATCAGCATCCCGGGCTGACGGCGGCAGCCCGCCGGGCTGACGGCCGATCCGCCGTCCTCAACGCGCCTGTCCTCACCGAGCCCGTCCTCAACGAGCCCGTCCTCAACGAGCGTAGAGGGCCATGCGCGGCGCCTGCGCGACCAGCCAGGGGCTGAACGCGAACGGCGTCGCGTCGATGGCCTTGCGCACGTCCTCGGGCCGGGCCCAGTGGTGGGCGCACACCTCGTCCGCCCGCGGGGCCAGGTCGGCGCGGATGCGGGCGGTGAACACGGGGCAGATCTCGTTCTCCACGATCCCGGAGTCGTCCACCGCCCGGTACCGGAAGTCCGGCAACGCCGGCTCGATCCCGTCCACGCGCGTCCCGAGTTCCTGTTCCGCCCGTCGCACTATCGCCTCGGCGGGGTCCTCGCCCGGTGCGGGGTGACCACAGAACGAGTTGGTCCACACACCCGGCCAGGCGCGCTTGTGCAGCGCGCGACGGGTGAGCAGGACGCGGCCCTCCTCGTCGACCACGTGGCACGAGAACGCCAGGTGCAGCGGGGTGTCGGTGGTGTGGACGGTGGCCTTGTCCGCGGTGCCGACGGGCTGGCCGTCCTCCGAGAGGAGGACCACGTACTCGGTGCCCGCGGGAGCGGAGGCGTCGGGGAGGGAGGACATGCCGCCAACCTTAGGCGCTCCGGGCCGGACGGGCCGCCGGGGACTCAGACGGCGAGGTCGCGGGCGATCACCAGTCGCTGGATCTGGTTGGTGCCCTCGAAGATCTGGGTGATCTTGGCCTCGCGCATGTACCGCTCCACGGGGAACTCCCGGGTGTAGCCGACGCCGCCGAGCACCTGGACCGCGTCCGTCGTGACCTTCATCGCCGCGTCCGTGGCGGTGAGCTTGGCGATCGAGGCCTGGCGGGAGTAGGGACGGCCGGCGTCCTTGCGTCGGGCGGCGTCGAGGTACGTGGCGCGGGCGGAGGTCACGGCCGCGGCCATGTCCGCCAGCAGGAAGCCCAGGCCCTGGTGGCCGATGATGGTCTTGCCGAACGCCTCGCGCTCATTGGCGTAGGCGACCGCGTCGTCGAGCGCCCGCTGCGCGATGCCGGTGGCCACCGCGGCGATCCCGAGCCGGCCCGAGTCCAGGGCGGAGAACGCGATGCGCAGTCCGTCGCCCTCGGCGCCCAGGAGACGGGCGGCGTCGACCCGGGCGCCCTCGTAGGCGGCGGTGGTGGTGGGGACACCGTTCAGGCCCATCTTGTCCTCGGGCTTCCCGAACGTCAGGTTCTCGGTGTCGCGGGGGACCAGGAGACACGAGATGCCGCGGGACCCCTCGCCGGTGCGGACGAAGGTGTTGTACACGTCGGCGATCCCACCGTGCGTGATCCAGGACTTGGTGCCGGTGACCACGAACTCGTCACCCTCGCGCTCGGCGCGGCACCGCAGCGCCGCCGCGTCCGACCCGGCCTGTGGCTCCGAGAGCGAATACGCGCCGATCTGCTCGCCGGCGAGCATCCCGGGCAGCCACTCGGCCTTCTGCTCGTCGGAGCCGGCGGTGGCCAGGGGGAAGCAGGACAGACCGTGCACGCTCGTCGCGACGGCGACAGCCGCCCACCGGGCACCGAGCTCCTCCAGCACCTGCAGGTACACCTCGTACGGCTGGTCGCCGCCGCCGAACTCCTCCGGATAGGGCAGCCCCAGCAGGCCCACCTCGCCGAGTTGCGCGAAGAGCCCCTCGGGATAGGTGTGGTTCCGCTCGTGCTCGGCCGCGATCGGCTCGAGCAGCTTGTCCGCGACCGAGCGGGTCATGTCGAGGAGTTCGTACGCCTCGTCGCTGGGGAGCAGTCGGTCGACGGCCATGGGAGTCCTTCCGGGTCGCTGAGGGAGATGTCGGCTGGTCTCGCTGGGGCTGGTCTCATTAGAGTGCACGGCGTCCGTGCGGTCGTACCAGCCCCGAAAGCGGGGGTGCCCGTCGGTGGGTGGTGCGCGGCGGGTCCGTGCAGCAGTATCCGGAGACATGTCTGCAGATATGGCCCAGACCACTCCACCCGCCGCTCTCCCGTTGTCCCCGGACGAGCTCCTGGCGATCTACGACGTGCCCGGCGCGAGTGCGGCGCAGTTCCTGTGTGACCGCCACGATCCCGACGCGGTGGCGTTCACCGTGATCGATGCCGACCTGTCGGGTCGGGACATCACCTACGGCGAGCTCAGGGCGAGGAGTGAGAAGGTGGCCGCCGCGCTCTCGGCCCTCGGGGTGGGCGAGGGGGACCGGGTCGCCACCCTCATGTCCAAGTCCGCCGACCTGGTGTTCACGCTCATGGGGATCTGGCGCCTGGGCGCGGTGCACATGCCGCTGTTCACCGCGTTCGCGTGGCCCGCCATCGAGATGCGGCTCACCGGCGGGGCGGCCAGAGTGATCGTGACGGATGCCGACCAGCGGGACAAGCTCGAGACCACGTCGGTGCCGATCGTCGTGGCGGGGCTCGCGGACTGCCCCGCGGCCCGGGAGGGGGATCTGGACCTCCACACGATCGTCGACGCCCGCGAGTCCGGCCGGGCGGCCGCCGTCACCGGCCCTGACGCCGGGATGGTCATGCTGTTCACCTCCGGCACCACCGGCACCCCCAAGGGCGTCGTGGTCCCCGTCCGGGCGCTCGCCGCGTTCCACCAGTACATCGAGACCGGTCTGGACGTGCGCGCCGACGACGTGTTCTGGAACGGCGCCGATCCGGGCTGGGCGTACGGCCTCTACTACGGCATCCTCGGTCCGCTGGCCGTGGGGCGCCGCAGCCTGCTGCTCCACGCGCGATACACCCCGGAACTGGCCTTCGCGGTCCTGCAGTACTACGGGGTCACCAACTTCGCGGCCGCGCCGACCGTCTACCGGACCATGCGGGCGAAGCGCGAGATCGCCCCGGACGTCAGGCTCCGCCGGGCCTCCTCCGCCGGGGAGCCGCTGACCCCCGAGGTGATCGAGTGGTCGATCGAGCAGTTCGGTGTCGAGGTCCGGGACCAGTACGGTCAGACCGAGCACGGGATGTTCATCATCAATCCCTGGCACGACTCGCTCCGCGAGGACGTCCGGCCGGGCTCCATGGGCGTGCCGCTTCCGGGCTGGGCGTGCACCGTGCTCGCGGCCGATGCCGATGAGCCCGCCCCGGTCGGGGAACTCGGCCGCGTGGCGATCGACGTCCCGGACAGCCCGCTCATGTGGTTCACGGGGTACCACGACGCGCCGGAGAAGACGGCCGAGCGGTTCAGCGCGGACGGTCGCTGGTACTACACGGGCGACGCGGCCACGCTCGACGCCGACGGTCACTTCTACTTCTCGAGCCGCGACGACGACGTGATCATCATGTCCGGTTACCGGATCGGCCCGTTCGACGTGGAGTCCGTTCTGGCCAGGCACCCGGACGTCCTGGAGTCGGCGATCATCGGCGTTCCCGACGACCTGGCCGGCGAGGTGCTCGAGGCGTATGTCGTGCTGCGGGACGGGGTCGAGGGCGACGACGACACGGTGGCGGACCTGCAGAAGTGGGTCAAGACGGAGTTCGCCGCCCACGCCTTCCCTCGGAAGGTCCACTTCGTCCGCGAGCTGCCCAAGACGCCGTCGGGCAAGATCCAGCGCTTCCTGCTGCGCAAGGAACGCCGGGCGAGTCAGGGATAGTAGGCGAACGACGCCCGGGACCGAAGTGACATACCGTCACATAAAGGGGGATTGCGGGTCTATCATCGGCCGATGAGAATCTCGCGCGGTGCCCGCGCCCTCGGGGCCGCAGCTCTGGCCGTCGTCATCCCCGTCGTCTCCGCGACCGCGGCGGTCCCCGCCGGCGCCAACCCGGTGATCTCGTCGATCGCGCCGGATCCGTCCGTCCAGAGGGGAGCGGACGGGGCGTTCCACGTCTACGCGTCCTCCGACGACTGGTCGGACGGCGCCGGCTACCGGCTCGTCCCGCACTTCCGTTCCTTCGACCTGGTCGAGTGGGAGTACGTGGGGGATGCCTTCGGCTCCCGTCCGGCGTGGGCGCCCCAGGGTTCGTTCCTCTGGGCCCCGGACGTCCACGTGACCGACACCGGTGCCGTCATGTACTACACCACCGGAGGCCCGGCCCCCTGTATCGGCATGGCCACCGCGCCGGGGATCGAGGGCCCGTGGACCCACGGTTCGGCGCCGATCGTCTGCTTCGGTGCCGACGCCCCCTACCAGGACCTGGACCCCATGGACCCCGAGGTCGTGTTCACCGACGACGGGCCCGTCATGTTCATGGGCAATTTCGAGGGCATCCACGCGGTACCGATGAACCCCGCGGGCACGGCGCTCGTCGGGGACCCCGTCCTGGTGGCGGGCACGGGGGTGGAGGCGCCCGCCGTGCTCACCAGAGAGGGCAGGACCCACCTGTTCACCAGCGCGGGATTGTGCTGCGACGGCGAGCAGTCGCAGTACCGGGTTCTGGGCGGCCGCGCCGACAGCGTGATGGGGCCGTACACCGACCGGCAGCAGCGTCCGCTGGTGCAGGCGCCGGGCGCGCCGCTCCCCGGAGATGTGATCCTCAAGGGTGACGCCGACTGGGTGGGCCCGGGTCACGTCGACGTGACCACCGACGACGCGGGGCAGGACTGGATGCTCTACCACGCCGCGCCCCGCGGCAGCGCCGTTCTCCCCAACGGTGTGCAGCGGCGCTACATGATGCTCGACCGCCTGGACTGGGTCGGCGGGTGGCCCGTGGTGGGCGACGGCACCCCGTCGTCGACCCGGCCCGCCGACCCGGTCGTCTCCCTGCCCGTCCGGCTCACGGCGGTCGGGGACGCGGTACTCCGGCCGGACCGGGACCGCCAGGTGCTCGACGCCTCGGTGCGGATGGACTCCACGGGGGCCGCCTATGCGGGAGAGCTGCGAGCCACGCTCACCGGCCCGGGCTCGCAACGGGTGGAGATGCCCGTCCTCGTCGACGGTCAGCAGTGGCCGTCGGTGCCCCAGAGCGTCGAGGTCGGTGCCACCGTCACCCGCGCGGTGACCCTCGTACCCCCCGCGCCCCTCGCGCCGGGGCGGTACGAGCTCGTCGTGTCAGTCGGGGACGCGGGTGGGCCGGTGCGCGAGCTGGCGGTGTTCGGCCTCGAGGTGGCGCCCGACGGGTCGCTCTCGATGGGCTCGGGCGCACTCGGCTCGGCACCGTTGGGTTCCCTCGGCGGCTGATCGCCTGACCCGCGCCCGGATCACGTTTACGGTGAGTGCACTGCACCCCGGGGGACCGCTCCGGGGTGTGTCACACGCGAGGGGGACGGCGAATGGCGACCGGCGATCAGGAACGACCGAGCGGCCGGAGGATGGTCATGGCCCCGCACCTGAGCGGCCTGGAGCCGGACCCCACCCGTGGAATGGAGATCGCGCAGAAATCGCCCGGCGAACGTGACGGGGCCGTGCCGCGCGGGGAGTTCATCCGCAGTGTGATCGGGACCGTCGCGGGGGTCGTGGCGGCGTTGGTGGTCTACGCGGTCATGCCGGGGGATCTGGAGCACAACGCGCGGTTGACCGCAGCCGTGGCGGTCCTGCTGGGGATCTGGTGGATGACCGAGTGCATCCCGATCCCGGCCACCGCGCTGGTGCCGCTCATCGCGTTCCCGGTGCTGGGTCAGGACATCTCGGTCGACGACGTGGGCGCCCAGTACGGGAACAACATCATCTTCCTGTTCATGGGCGGCTTCCTGATCGCGATCGCCATGCAGAGATGGAACCTGCACCGGCGGATCGCGTTGTTGACCGTCCGCGCGATGGGCACCCGCTCGACACGGGTGATCGCCGGGTTCATGATCGCGACCGGGTTCCTGAGCATGTGGGTGTCCAACACCGCCACAGCGGTCATGATGCTGCCGATCGGGGTCTCGGTCCTCATGCTGGCCTCGGAGCTGAGCAGGAGTGGGTCCGGTGGGGAGGCGGACCCGGATGGGGCGCTGCCCCACATGGACTCCTCGTCGGACCCGACATCCGACGAGGTCAAGAAGGCCGTCATCCGGTCGAACTTCGGGACCGCGCTCATGCTGGGCATCGCCTACGCCGCGTCGATCGGGTCGTTGGCCACGATCATCGGGACCCCGCCCAACACCTTGCTCGCCGGCTACCTCGAGAGCGAGCACGGCATCATCCTCGGCTTCGGCCGGTGGATGATGGTCGGTCTGCCCCTGTCCATCGTCATGCTGGTCATCGCCTGGTTCCTGCTCACCAAGGTCCTGTTCAAGCCCGAGGTCGAGCAGATCCCCGGCGGGCGGAAACTGTTCGACGACGAGCTGCGCAGCCTCGGCCCGATCTCCTCGGGCGAGAAGCGCGTTCTGGCCGTGTTCATCGCGGCCGCGGTCGCGTGGGTGGCGGTGCCCTTGGTGTGGGACAGCCCGCCGGTCTCCGACGCCGGGATCGCGTTGATCGCCGGGCTCGTGCTGTTCCTCATGCCCGCGGGCACCGCGCGTGGCGTGCGGCTGCTGACGTGGGAGGCCGCCCTCGCCCTGCCGTGGGGTGTGCTCCTGCTGTTCGGCGGCGGGCTGGCGCTGTCGTCCCAGTTCTCCGGCTCCGGGCTCACCGAGTGGATCGGGGAGAAGTCCGCGGGCCTCGGCGGGCTGCCGGTCGTCCTGCTGGTCGTGGTCGCCGCGGGCGGGGTCCTGATGCTGACCGAGCTGACGAGCAACACCGCCACCGCCGCGACCTTCCTGCCCGTGGCGGGCGGGGTGGCGCTGGGGCTCGGGCTCGATCCGATGCTCCTGGCCGTTCCGGTGGCGCTGGCCGCCACCTGCGCGTTCATGTTGCCGGTGGCGACCCCGCCCAACGCCATCGCCTACGGATCGGGATACGTGACGATCGGGCAGATGATCCGGGGTGGTGTCTGGCTCAACCTCGTGGGGATCGTGCTCATCACGCTGGTCACCATGACCCTGATGGTGTGGGTGTTCGGCCTGGCCCTCTGACGTGGGCGCTGGCGCTCGGTGTCGGGGCGCTAGCGTCAGGGGCATGAGCGTCGCGCGTACCCCCTCTCGCCGGTCGGCCGTCGAGCCCTTCCATGTCATGAGCGTCCTCGCGGCGGCCGCGCGGCGCCAGGAGACGCACGGCGACGTGATCTCGCTCTGCGCCGGGCAGCCCTCGACGCCGGCGCCCGCGCCGGTGCTGGAGGCGGCACGACGCGCGTTGGACACCGAGATCCTCGGGTACACCGAGGCCCTCGGCATCCGGCCGCTACGGGAGGCCATCGCGGACCACCACCGCAGGGTCGACGGCGTCGAGGTGGCCGTCGACGACGTCGTCGTCACCACCGGGTCCTCCGGCGGATTCACCGTGCTGTTCCTGGCCGCGTTCGACCCCGGGGACGCGGTGGTGATGGCCCGCCCCGGGTATCCCGCGTACCGGAACACCCTCCAGGCGTTGGGGTGCCGCGTCGTCGAGGTTGCCTGTGGTCCCGAGACCCGGTACCAGCCCACGGTCGCCCAACTCGAGGCCGTCGCGGCGGAGCTGGGGCACGCGCCCGCCGGTCTCGTCGTGGCCAGTCCCGCCAACCCGACCGGGACGATCATCGACGCCGCCGAACTCGCCGCCCTCGCGCGCTGGTGCGAGGACCGGGGCACGCTGCTCATCAGTGACGAGATCTACCACGGGGTCGCCTACGGTCGGGAGTGCGCGAGCGCGTGGCGGACCAGCCGCGAATCCGTGGTGGTGGGGTCGGTCTCCAAGTACTTCTCCATGACCGGGTGGCGCATCGGGTGGATGCTGCTGCCGCGCTACCTGCACGCCCCCGTGGACCGGCTCATCGGCAACCTCACCATCTGCCCGCCCGCGCACGCCCAGTTCGCCGCCGTCGCCGCGTTCACAGAGGTCTCCGCCGCTGAGCTCGACTCGCACGTCCGGCGGTACGCCCGCAACCGCGACCTGGTGCTACGCCGCCTGGGCGAGCTGGGGGTGGGACGGATCGCTCCGCCGGATGGTGCCTTCTACGCCTACGTCGACGTCTCGCAGTGGACCGACGACTCGGTGGCGTGGTGCGCCGAGATCCTCGACCGCACCGGGGTGGCCCTGACCCCGGGTGTCGACTTCGACACCGTCGACGGGCGGCACACCGTCCGGCTGAGCTTCGCCGGCGGCACCGAGGCGATCGCCGAGGCCATGGATCGGCTCCAGGCCGTGCTGTTGCCGTGAGAGCGGTGCTCCTGCCGTGAGAACGGGTCACGGGGGACGCCCGGGGACGCTACCGTCGGCGCATGGGTTCCGCCGAGATCATCACCACCGCCGTGTACATCTTCCGCCCGTGGCTGCTGCTGCAGGCCCCGTTGACGGTGGAGCAGGTCTACGTCAACGCCAGTGAGATCTTCAACGGGTCCACCGGCGGATCCATGGTCTCCTGACCGCCCTGCGATACTGGGTGGCGTGACCGCTCAGAACGCCGCTTCCCCGCAGACCGTCAAGCCCCGCCTGGCGAACGTCCTCGCCTCGCGGTACGCGAGCGCCGACCTGGCCACGCTGTGGTCCGCCGAGCACAAGATCGTCCTCGAGCGCCAGTTGTGGATCGCGGTCCTGCGCGCCCAACGGGATCTGGGCATCGACGTCTCCGACGGCGTGATCGAGGCCTACGAGGCGGTGATCGACCGGGTCGACCTCGGGTCGATCGCCGAGCGCGAGCGGGTCACCCGACACGACGTCAAGGCCCGCATCGAGGAGTTCAACGCCCTCGCCGGGCACGAGCACATCCACAAGGGCATGACGAGCCGGGACCTCACCGAGAACGTCGAGCAGTTGCAGGTGGTGCGCTCCCTCGAGCTCGTCCGCGACCGGGGCGTGGCGGCCGTCCGTCGACTGGCCGAGCACGCCGTCGCCCACCGCGACACCGTGATGGCCGGGCGCAGTCACAACGTCGCCGCGCAGGCCACCACGCTCGGCAAGCGGTTCGCCTCCGCCGCCGACGAGCTGCTGGTCGCGCTCGAGCGGGTCGAGTCGCTGCTCGAGCGGTACCCGCTGCGGGGGATCAAGGGCCCGATGGGGACGGCCCAGGACATGCTCGACCTCCTCGGCGGTGACGCCGCCGCCATGTCCGAGCTCGAGGGCCGGATCGCCGAGCACCTGGGTTTCTCCCGCACCTTCGACTCGGTAGGGCAGGTCTACCCGCGGTCGCTCGACCACGAGGTCGTCTCCGCGTTGGTGCAGCTCGGCGCAGGGCCGTCGTCGCTGGCGCAGACCATCCGTCTCATGGCCGGGCACGAGCTGGTCACGGAGGGGTTCCAGCCGGGCCAGGTCGGCTCGTCGGCCATGCCCCACAAGATGAACACCCGCTCGTGCGAGCGCGTCAACGGCCTGCAGGTGGTGCTCCGCGGCTACGGCTCCATGGCGGCCGAGCTCGCGGGCGCGCAGTGGAACGAGGGGGATGTCTTCTGCTCGGTGGTGCGTCGCGTGGCACTGCCGGACGCGTTCTTCGCCCTGGACGGGATGTTCGAGACCTTCCTCACCGTCCTGGACGAGTTCGGCGCCTATCCGGCGGTGATCGACAAGGAGCTCCAGCGCTACCTGCCGTTCCTCGCCACCACCAAGGTCCTCATGGCCGCCGTCCGGGCGGGGGTCGGGCGAGAGGTGGCCCACGAGGCGATCAAGGAGAACGCGGTCGCGGTGGCGCTGGCCATGCGCGAGGAGGGCCGCGAACCCGACCTGTTGGACCGGTTGGCCGCGGATGACCGGCTGCCCCTGGATCGCGCGGCGCTCGACGAGGCGCTGTCCGACCGCGCGGCGTTCGTGGGTGCGGCGGGAGACCAGGTCGACGCGGTGGTCGCGCGGGCCACGGAACTCGCCCGCCGCCACCCGGAGGCCGCCGGGTACACCCCGGGCGCGATCCTCTAGGTGCTCTGTCCACGCGGGACAGGTTCGGGCGGTCACGTCCCGCCCGCGACCCCCGTCCGGTAGGCCCACACCACGGTCTGCAACCGGTCCCTCGTGCCGAGTTTGGTCATCGCCCGCCCGAGGTGGGACTTCACGGTGGACTGCTCCACGTGGAGAGCGGCGGCGATCTCGGAGTTCGACATGCCCTCGGCGAGCAGCCGGACGATGTCACGTTCCCGGGGGGTGAGGGGACCGGCGGCCTGCGCGGGGTCCGGGGCGGGGCGTCGGCGGGCGAATTCGGCGATCACGCGCCGGGTGACGGCCTGGTCGACCATCCCCTCCCCGCGGGCGAGGCGCCGGATGGCGTGGGCGAGGTCGGCGGGATCGCAGTCCTTGAGGAGGAACCCGCTGGCCCCGGCCTCGAGAGCCCCGAAGACGTAATCGTCCAGATCGAAGGTCGTCACCACGAGCACGGCGGGCAGATCGCCGTCGCGGTCGGCGACGATCTGCCGGGTCGCGGTCAGCCCGTCCCCGCCGGGCATCCGCACGTCCATGCAGACGACGTCGGGCCGGGCGCGACGCACCATGGCGACGGCCTCGGGCCCGCTGGCCGCCTCGCCGACCACCTCGAGGTCCGCGGCCTCCTCCAACAGCACCCGGAATCCGACGCGGACCACCGCCTGATCGTCGACCAGGGCCACCCGGATCATTCCCGCCTCCCGTCATCCGTGGCGAGGGGGACCCGGAGCCACACCCGCCATCCACCGTCGTCGGTCGCGCCCGCCTCGAGGGTCCCCCGACGAGATCGGCGCGCTCGCGCATGACCGCCAGGCCGGCGCCGCCGCGCGTGGCCCGCTCCGGCTCCGCAGGCGTGCGGGCGGGGCCGTTGTGTACCTCGAGCACCACCCCGTCGACCTCGTGGATGACCCGGATGGTCACGTCCGTGCCGCGCGCGTGCTGCCGGGCGTTCGTCACAGCCTGCTGGGCCACCCGGAACACCGAGACATCGACGAGGGTGGGCAGGGGGTTCGGATCGCCGACGTGCTCGACGGTGACCCGGTCGCCGAGGGCCCGCGCCGTCCGGGCCAGGTGGTCCAGCGCCGCCACTCCCGGCACCGGGGCCAGTCCGTCGCGGCCCCCGGCCTCCCCGGCGTGCGCGGAGTCCCCGGCGTCCTCGGTGTCCTCGGGGTCCTCGCGCAGGAGTCCGACCATCTGCCGCAGGTTGTCGAGGGTCTCGCGCCCCTGGTTCCGCAGCCACACCGCCCCGGTCCGCGCGGCGTCGGGGTCGCGGTCGACGAGTCGTTCCACGGCCGCCGCCTGCACCACCATCGCCGACAGGTGGTGCGCGGCGACGTCGTGCAGCTCGCGGGCCAGACGGGCCCGCTCCTCGGTGACGGCCGACCTCACCCGGGCATCCCGGTCCCGCTCGAGCCGGTCCGCCCGCTCCTGCACGAGCCGCAGGTGGTCCCGTCTCGTCGCGAGGTACACCCCGAGCAGCACCGAGGGGATCCACACCGCCACCGTGGAGAGCACGTGCTCGACGGTGACGCCGATCCCCGCGCCGCGGGCGAGGGCGACCGCCGCGACCGCCGCGGACTCCGCCCCGGTCGCGGCGGCGGCCATCCGTAGGGCCCGCCCGGCGGGGAACATCGTCCCGAGGGTCACGGCCACGACGATCCCCGCGATCCCCCGCACCGAGACCTCCGGGTCGAGCGCCACCAGACCGACCTGGGTGGCGATCACTAGTACCGCGCACCACCCCAGCCGTACCCGCCGCAGGGCGAGTGCCAGGGACTGGACCACGACGATCGCGACGAACCACGTCACCGTCCCCTCGGCGGGGGCGAGGTCGGCCGGCGCGTACCGCATGGCCGTGAGGACCGCCGCGGCCATGACCACCGCGACCGTCACCGCGAGCAGGGCGTCGCGGGCCACCGGCCGCCGGAATCCCAGCCTGGTCAGGCGCGCGTCCCACCAGGCCCCGGGGGCGGTGAGCTGGTCGGTGCGCATGACGGACATCTTCTCCTACCGGGCCGTCAGTAGCTGATGTCAGGGGACAGGAGCAGCAACTCGACCGCGCCGAAGGTGAACGCCGCGAACCCCAGGACGACCATGACCGCGGCGGCCGGACGGAGCCGACCCGAGCGGACGCGGAACACGGCGATCGTCCACCACACCGAGAACGGCAGCCCCAGTACCCCGAGGGCGGTGAGCGTCTGCGCGGTGCGGATCACCGCGGTCGGCACCGGTTCCATGCCCAGAGCGGCGACGAGGACGTAAGCCCACGTGGCCGATCCCAGCACCGCGGCCAGGGCCGCGAGGCGGGTCGCGAGGCGCGGGACCCGGGCGGGACCCACGGGCGCGCCGTCGGCAGGACGAACGTCGCGGCGAACGCGCACCCGCCGGGCGCGCACCAGTCGGACGAGGGCCCCCGCCGGCCACGCCAGGACCGTGAGCAGGAGCACCACGCCACCGCCGACGAGGCCCGGCAGCGCCACGGCGCGTGCCGGAGTGACCGGCGTCAGCGACATCGCCGAGTCGTGGCCGATGAGCTGGACCCCGCCGTCGTCGTCCGTCCGCACCGCGAGGACCCGGTGGCCGTCGACCTCCTGGTACACCCACGGCTCGACCTCCTCGTAGACGGTGGACCGGATCCCCACGCCGGGGGAGAAGCGCACCCGGTCGCCGTCGACGACCGTCGCCCGGATCGGTTGGAGGGGGCCGACCAGCGTGAGGAACGTGGTGTGGAATCCGCGCGTGCTCTCGTACGTGCCGGCGAGGGCGCGGGCGTGGTCCGCCCGGGTCGCTGGGTCGACGGCGACGGGCGTCGCATCGTCGGCGGGGAAGTACCGGTCGGCGAACCCGTCGAGCAGGTCCTCACGCAGGGCCAGAGCGGCGGCGTCGGCCCCCGTGCTGTTGACGGAGAGGAAGACGCCCGTGTCGTCGTCGGGCCACAGTTGCAGGTGGGAGTGGAACGCGAGGGTGTCGCCGCCGTGCCCGACGACGGCCCGGCCGTTGCGGGACTCGTCGAACCAGCCCAGCCCCATCCTCGGACCGGAGGCCAGGGCCCCGAGGGAGGCGGCGTCGAGGGCGGGCTCCCGCATGAGCTGCAGGGCCTCGTCACTGAGGATGGCTGTGTCTCCGCCCGTACCCGCGCTGCCACCGGCGGGGTGGCCGAGATGGGCGAGCATGAACCGCGCCATGTCCGTGGCCGTGGCGCTCATCGAGCCCGCGGGAGGCACGCCCACCACCTCGAAGTCGATCGTCGCCTCGTCCGAGGTCGGATATCCCTGGGAGACCTCCTGCGCCAGGTGGTCCGGCAGCGGTTGGGCGAAGGACGAGGACGTCATCCCGAGCGGGGTGAGGATGTTCTGCTCGACGTAGTCCTCGAACGGCATGCCGCTCACCGCCTCCACGACGTACCCGGCGAGCGCCATGCCGTAGTTGGAGTACGCGGGTGTGGTGCCCGGTTCGTACACCTGGGCGGGCGGATCCTCCGCCAGGGAGCGGCGCAGGTCCACAGCCTGACCCGGAGGCAGGAAGAGCCCCGCGGCGCGCTCCTCGTAGCCGGGGGTGTGTGAGAGCAGATGGCGCAGAGTCACCGGGTGGTCGTGGGGGAGGTCCAGGCCGGTGTAGTGCTCGACGTCGGTGTCCAGGTCGACCTCGCCGCGGTCGACGAGCTGCATCACGGCGGTCGCGGTCACCGTCTTCGAGACCGACCCCACCCGGAACACGGTCCTTGCCGGGTCGACGGCGGTGCCGGTGGAGACCTCGGCCTCCCCGAACCCGCGGGCGGTGAGGAGCTCGCCGTCGTGGACCACCGCGACCGACGCCCCGGCGATCCGCCCGGACTCGAGCGCCGACGGGATCGTCCCGTCGAGCCACGCGTCCACGTCTGCCCGGGTCAGGCCGGCCCCGGTCAGGTCGGCGGCGACGGCGGGCGGGGAGGGGAGCGGAGTGGGTGGAGGCTCCGCGGGACCGCACGCGCCGAGAATCGTGAGCAGCAGCGCTCCGGCCGTCGCCGCGACCACCGCTCCGGCCGAGCGGTGGGTGCGTCGGGTGGAGCGGCGAATGGAATGTCGGGTGCGATGCCTGATCCGACGTCGGGTGCGACTCCGGCCGGATGTGGGTTCCGGCGACGTCGCGGGGGTGGTGGGGACCACGGGGACCTCCTGTGTCATGGGCGTCCGGACCGTCTCCGGACGGATCTCTCGGACCCGTTCCATGCTCGTCGGCGTGCGGGCGCCCGTCTTGACGCCCGAGGTGGAGATCCGGTTGGCACCTTTGGGGGAGGACGGCGGCCCGAGGGCGCTAGTCTCGGCGCATGCGCGAGACCGTCATCCCCGTCCCCGGTACTTCCGGTCTGCAGGCGACCCTGCACCACGCCGAGGCCCCCCGGGCCCTGCTCCTGCTGGTCCACGGCTTCGGTGAGCACTCCGGCCGGTACGGGCGGACCGTGCGGTTCCTGACCGATCACGGCGTCTCCGTGGTCACCTACGACCTCCGGGGTCACGGCACCGCGCCCGGACCGCGGGCCAGGGTCGCGGTGGAGACCCACATCCGGGACAACCTGGCCGTCCGCGACGCGGTCCTGGAGTGGACCCGCACCCCCGCCGGCGACGGCACGGGATCCCTGCCGCGGCTGCTGATGGGGCACTCGATGGGTGGGCTGATCGCGGGGGAGTCCGCCCTCCGACGTCCCTGGGATCTCGCAGGGCTGATCCTGTCCTCTCCGGGGATCGTGGTGGGTGAGGGCACACCCGCGCCCCTGAAGGCCGCGGCCCCGGTGATCGCCCGTCTCCTGCCGTTCCTGCCGGTGGAGAAGCTGGATCCGAACGAGATCTCCCGCGTCGCCGAGTACGTCGCCGACTACACCTCGGACCCGCTCGTGCACCACAAGGGGGTGCCGGCCCTGGCCGCCGGGACGCTGCTCGCGGGCGGGCAGAGGTTCCTGGAGCGCTCGAGCTCCCTGCGGCTTCCGACTCTGGTGATCAACGGGTCGGCGGACTCCATCACCTCACCGAAGGGAGCCCGGCGGTTCGCCCAGGTCGCGGGATCGGATCACGACCCGCGGCCGGAGGTCACCTACCGGGAGTTCGAGGGCGGCCTCCACGAATTGTTCAACGATGTGTGCGCGGACGAGGCGTACGCGGCGCTGGGGGAGTGGCTGGACGCGCGGCTGGGGTGAGTCGATTGATGACCCGGGGCGCACCGGGTGCCGATACCGATCGGCGGATCGGGCGTCCCGACACCCTCCGACTACGCTGGCCCCCATGCGACCCGAGCTCTCCACCTACCGCCATCTCGCCGCCGGGAAGGTCCGCGAGTTATACGAGGTCGACGCCGAGACGCTGCTCCTGGTGGCCACGGACAGGATCTCGGCGTACGACCACGTGCTGAGCACGCCGATCCCCGACAAGGGCCGGGTGCTCACGGCCATGAGCGCCTACTTCTTCGACGCCCTCGACGTGCCGAACCACCTGGCGGGGCCTCTCGACGACGAGCGGATCCCCGCCGAGGTGCTCGGCCGCGCGATGGTCGTGCGCCGTCTCGACATGGTTCCGGCCGAGTGCGTGGCCCGCGGGTACCTGACCGGGTCCGGGATGGCCGAGTACGTCGAATCCGGGTCGGTGTGCGGCGTTGAGCTGCCCGGGGGGCTGGTGGAGGCCAGTCGCCTGCCGGAGCCGATCTTCACCCCGGCCACCAAGGCGGCGGTGGGCGACCACGACGAGAACATCTCGTTCGAGCAGCTCTCGGCGATCGTCGGGGACGAGCTGGCCGGCCGGCTCCGGACCGCCACCCTGGAGGTGTACGCGCGGGCCGCCGAGATGGTCGCCGACCGTGGGGTGCTGTTGGCGGACACCAAGTTCGAGTTCGGCGTGTCCGGGGGCGAGTTGATCCTGGCCGACGAGGTGCTCACCCCGGACTCCTCCCGGTACTGGCCGGCGGACGGGTACGAGCCCGGCCGCGTCCAGCCGAGCTTCGACAAGCAGTTCGTGCGCGACTGGCTGACCGGCCCGGACTCGGGCTGGGACCGGGCCTCGGAAACCCCGCCACCCCCGCTCCCGCCGGAGGTGGTCGAGGCGACCCGGGCGCGGTACATCGAGGCGTACGAGCGGATCTCCGGCCTGCGGTTCTCCGACTGGCTCGGCGGTGAGTCCGCGTGAGCGCCTTCGACGCCACCGGCAGCGGAGCCGACACCGCCCCTCTCGGCGGAGCCGACACGACCGGGGCTCCGCGGGTACCGGTGGCCCCCCGGGCCGAGCGCCGCCCCCACCGCCGCGAGCATCACGGCCGCGTCTTCGTGGACGACTACGAGTGGCTGCGGGACAAGGACGCCCCGGCGACCCGCGAGTACCTCGAGGCGGAGAACGCGTACACCGACGCGATGACGGTCGATCAGAAGCCGCTCGAGGACGAGGTCTACGAGGAGATCCGTTCCCGCGTCAAGGAGACCGACATGTCGGTCCCCGTGCGGTCCGGTGGATGGTGGTACTTCTCGCGCACGTCGGAGGGCCTGTCCTACGCCCGGCACTGCCGCGTCCCCGTACCTCCGGAGTTCGTGGCGGATCCCGGTGACCCGGCCGGATGGGTCCCGCCGGAGGTCTCGCCCGGTGTCGAACTGCCCGGCGAACAGCTGCTCCTGGACGGCAACGCCGAGGCCGAGGGCCACGAGTACTTCGCGCTCGGAGCGTTCTCGGTCAGTCACGACGGCCGCGTGCTGGCCTGGGCCACGGACACCGAGGGGGACGAGCGCTACACCCTGCGATTCCGCTCCCTGGATCCCGATCACACGGCGCCGACGGAGGAGATCTCGGGCATCGCGGCCGGCGTCACCTGGTCACGCGACGGGCAGTACGTGTTCTACGTGACGGTCGACGAGGCGTGGCGTCCCGACACCGTGTGGCGTCACCGTCTGGGGACGACCCGGGACGACGACGACGAGGTGTTCCACGAGCCCGACGAGTCCTACTGGATCGGGATCGGCGAGACACGCAGTGAGAAGTACCTGCAGGTCGCCGCGGGGTCCAAGATCACCTCCGAGGTGTGGTGTCTGGACTCCGCCGACCCCGCGGGTGAGTTCTGGTGCGTGCGGACTCGCGAGGAGGGCGTCGAGTACGACGTCGAGCACGCGGTCGTCGGCGGCGAGGACCGCTTCCTCATCACACACAACGCGGGTTCGCCCAACTTCGCCGTCGTCGAGGCGCCGGCCGGCCCGGTCGACCGCGACTTCCGCGACCTGACCCCGCTCGTCGAGCACCGCGACGACGTGCGGGTGGAGGGGGTCGACGCCTTCGCCCGCGTGCTGGTGCTGGGGTATCGCGAGGGAGCGTTGCCGCGGTTCTCGCTGATGCCGCTGGACCCTGCCGCCACCGGGGGCACGCAGGAGTACTCCGAGTTCACCCCTGTGGAGTTCGACGAGGAGCTGTTCACCTCCGGGCCGGGGTCGAACCCGGAGTGGGACGCGCCCGTACTGAGGTTCGGGTTCGGCTCGTTCGTCACCCCGGGCCGCGTCTACTCCCTGGCGCTGGCCACGGGGGAGCGGACCCTGTTGCGCGAGCAGGAGGTGCTCGGCGGCTATGACCCGGCCGGGTACGTGCAGCGCCGGGACTGGGCCACCGCGACGGACGGCACGCGGGTGCCGATCTCCCTGGTGATGTCGCTGGACACGGCGGAGCGGATCGACGCGGGCGAGCGGGTTCCGACCCTGCTGTACGGCTACGGCTCATACGAGACCAGCATCGACCCCGCCTTCTCGGTGGCCAGGCTCTCGCTGCTCGACCGGGGGATGGCCTACGCCGTGGCCCACGTGCGTGGCGGAGGCGAGATGGGGCGCCTCTGGTACGAGCAGGGCAAGACCCTGACCAAGCGGAACACCTTCACCGACTTCGTCGACTGCGCCCGGCACCTGGTCGACACCGGGCTCACCGCTCCGGATCGTCTGGTGGCCGAGGGCGGCAGCGCGGGTGGACTGCTTATGGGCGCCGTGGCCAACCTGGCGCCGGACCTGTTCGTGGGAATCCAGGCCGTGGTGCCGTTCGTCGATCCGCTCACCTCGATTCTCATGCCCGAACTGCCGCTCACGGTGATCGAGTGGGACGAGTGGGGGGATCCCCTGCACTCGCAGGAGGTCTACGACTACATGGCGTCCTATGCGCCGTACGAGAACATCGAGGCCAAGGACTACCCGGCGATCCTGGCGGTCACCTCGCTCAACGACACCCGGGTGCTCTACGTGGAGCCCGCCAAGTGGGTGGCCCGTCTCCGGGCGGTGTCGACCTCGGCTGATTCCGCCGAGCGCCCGGTCCTGCTGCGCTGCGAGATGAGTGCCGGTCACGGTGGCGTCTCCGGGCGGTACGAGCGCTGGCGCCAGACCGCGTTCGAGTACGCCTGGACGGTCCGCACGGCCGGCGCCGGATAGGGTTCTGTCCCGCGCGCGGGCCGGCACACGCACCCGGCCGGCACACGCGCGCCCGGCCGGCACACGCGCGCCCGGCCGGCACACGCGCCCGGCCGGCACACGCGCGCAAGCACTGCAGCCACACACGAAATCTCGCGTGTGGCTGCAGTGTTCGCGCGCGGTTGTGCCCGACAGTTGTTCTCGACGGTTGTGGTCAGCGCTCGTCGTCGTCGGCGGGGTCCATGGTCCCGGCCATCGCGGCGGCGGGGATGATCCCGCCGACGAAGACACCCAGGATCGCGACCCCGCCCATCGCGTAGGCGAGGCGATGGCCGTCCCCGAGTTCCAAGGAGGATCCGAAGACCAGCACGATCCCGGTCACGAAACAGAGTCCCACGAGCACCGACAGCGCGGTGGACCTGGCGCGCAGGAGTGTCTGCGTCTCGAACTCGTCGAGGTAGCGCGGCGGGGCGGTGTCCTTGACGTCGATGACGGTGCGCAGCATCGTCCACACCGTGCAGATCGCCACCGCCATCGGCACCCAGGCGATCACGATGGGGAGCCAGAAGAACCCGGCCAGGGCGATCAGCGCCATGACCGCGACGCACGCCCAGTTCAACCGGACCAGCAGTCGGCGACGCTCGGGGGTGCGCCAGGAGGGCAGGCTGCCGGAGAGTCGGCCGACGGTCGTCTCGTAACGGCGCTCGGCGGCGGTCAGGGTGTCGTCGGCGATCGAGTTCATGGTGTGTCCTCTGCTCGTGGCGTGTCCGGTGGTGTGCGGCGGTAGATCTCGGTGGACATCGGCTGGAACTCGTCCCGGGAGAACACGGCCTCGACGGGCAGGTCGAACACCGCGCAGATGCGGAAGGCCAGATCCAGGCTGGGGTAGTGGTCGCCCCGTTCGAGCGCCCCCACGGTCTGGGGGTTGACCTCGATCCGTTCGGCGAGCGAGGCCCGGCTGAGTCGGTGCTCGGCCCGCAGGACGGCAATCCGGTTGTAGATGGGGAGCTTTTCCCCCCGTCGCACTGGGCTCATGCAATGCAGTGTTGTAAAAACCCATCGATCTGTCAAGTCTGCCGACGGCGTATTCTGGCTCACATGAGCAGCCTCCACGACATCACCTTCACGACCATCGACGGCGAACAGGCCCGGCTCGGTGACTACGCGGGGCACGCCGTCCTGGTGGTCAACGTGGCCAGCGAGTGTGGACTCACCCCGCAGTACGAGGGTCTGCAGGAACTGGCGGACGACTACCGGGACCGCGGGTTCTTCGTCCTGGGCTTCCCGTGCAACCAGTTCATGGGTCAGGAGCCCGGTGACGAGGACGCGATCAAGAAGTTCACCACCGAGAAGTACGGGATCTCCTTCCCGCTGGCGGCCAAGGTCGACGTCAACGGCCCGGATCGCCACCCGCTGTACGCGGAGCTGACCGCGGTCGCCGACGCCGACGGCCAGGCCGGTGACGTGCAGTGGAACTTCGAGAAATTCCTGCTCTCCCCCGCGGGAGAGGTCGTGGGTCGCTTCCGTCCCAAGGTGGAGCCGGGCGCCCCCGAGCTCACCGAGGCGATCGAGGACGTCCTCCCGGTCTGACCCCGTCCCGGCGCGTCACGTCCGGCCGGGGCGTCACGTCCGGCCGGGGCGTCACCTCCTGTAGGGCCACCGGACGTACACCTCGTCGTCGTCGCTCCGTCACATGGGGCTGCGACCATGGCGACCATGACATCGCGCCCGGCCACCGCCCGCCTCATCGTCTCCGTCTCGGGTCTGCGGGACTCCACTCTCGAGGGAGCGGTCGACCTGGTCGGCGACCTCGAACGGCGACGCGTGCCAGTCTCATTGCTCGTCGCGCCGAGGCGGGGGCGTGAATACCGGATGACCGAGGACCGGGCCACCCAGGGGTGGCTCCGGCACCGTCGCGAGCGGGGTGACTCGATCGTGCTGGGTGGATACGACGAGGCGGCTACCCGACCGCGCCGGCCCGAGTTCGCCGCAATCGGACCTGCGGAGGCGGCAGTCCGTCTCGCCGCTGCGGACCGGATCATGGCCGATATGGGCCTGAGGACGCGGCTTTTCGCACCTCCTCGGTGGAACGCCTCGCCGGGGTGCCTCGAGGCGCTGCCCGGCGCGGGCTTCCGGCTCTGCGCCTCCCTCGTCGGCGTCCATGACGTGGTCCGCGGGACCACGGAGCGTGGACGGGCGCTGTCGATCGGGGAGGGCTTCATCGCCGACGCCTGGTGGTGCCGGGCCCTCGTCACCGCAGCCTGTCGGACGGCGGCGTCGGGAGGTCTGGTGCGCGTCAACGTCTCCGCAACCCAGCTCTCGCGCCGCGCACCGCGGTCGGCGTTGTTGGACGCGGTGGATCGGGTGACCGGGGAGTACGGGGCGATCGCCGGCCGCTACGAATGGCCGGCGGTCGCACTGGCCCCCGCGGCCTGAGCCATTCGGTGGCCCCGCCGACTCCTAGTACGATTGGCAGCCGAGCCCCGGCCGGTCCGGGTCCGCCCCCGCGTTTCCACCGATCGAGGAGATCCACCGTGGCCCGAGTCGTCGTCGAAGTCATGCCCAAGGCCGAGATCCTCGATCCGCAGGGGCAGGCCATCCACCGGGCCCTGGGCCGTCTCGGCCACACGGGCGTGACCGACATCCGTCAGGGCAAGCGGTTCGAGCTCGAGGTGTCCGACGAGGTGTCCGACGCCGAACTCGAGGAGATCGCGTCGTCGCTCCTGGCCAACACGGTCATCGAGGACTGGACGGTCGTGCGCGTGGACACCGCGGAGGTGGCCTCGTGAGCGCACGGGTCGGCGTCATCACCTTCCCCGGCACGCTCGACGACATCGACGCCTCGCGGGCCGTGACCAGGTCCGGCGCGGAGGCCGTCTCGTTGTGGCACGACGACGCCGACCTCAAGGGGGTCGACGCCGTGGTGGTGCCCGGCGGATTCTCCTACGGCGACTACCTGCGTTGCGGCGCGATCGCCTCGATGGCACCCGTCATGGGCGAGGTCATCGCGGCCGCCCGGGGAGGGATGCCGGTGCTGGGCATCTGCAACGGCTTCCAGATCCTGTGTGAGGCGGGCCTGCTGCCCGGTGCCCTCGGGCGCAACCGCGACATGCACTTCGTGTGCCGCGACGAGTGGCTGCGCGTGGAGAACACCGGCACCGCGTGGACCGGGCGGTTCGAGCAGGGGGCCGAGATCCTCATCCCCCTCAAGTCCGGCGAGGGGCGCTTCATGGCCACGGCGGAGACGATCGCGCAGCTCGAGGGCGAGGGGCGAGTGGTGTTCCGCTTCGCCGGCGACGCCCCCAACGGATCGACCAACGGCATCGCCGGTATCTGCTCGGAGAACGGCCGGGTCGTGGGCCTCATGCCCCACCCGGAGCACGCGATCGACCCGCTGACCGGCCCCTCCGACGACGGCCTGGGGCTGTTCCTGTCCGCCCTCGACTCGGTGGTCACCGCCTGACCCGAGACCTCTACTCGCCACGACGGGCCCGCCGGGATCACTCCCGGCGGGCCCGTCGTTCAGCAGGGTGGGTCCGCGATCAGAAGGCCGGGGCGCTGCTCCCGATATCCGCCCCGGCTCCACCGAGGATGTTCAGCAGCAGGCCCGGGAGGATGAACGCGGCCTGCGTGAGGGTGTCCACCGCGGAGGACCCGGTGGGCTCGCCGACGCTGCCCGAGGCCTCTCCGATGATGGGAAGGATGATTTCGCTGACCGAACCGACGAGGTCCATGTGGTCTCCTTTACGTAACCGCCCCGAACGGTCTCGGGGTTGATGCCTGCCACCCTGGTGGTCGCAGGTGCAGGCGAGTCTGCACCCGGAGTTGGACACGTGGGGACTATTGCGTCCAGTTCGTTACATTAGTGTTTGCTGAGATTCTGGCCCTCGAGTGGGCGCGGGCAGACCGGAGCTCGGCGGATCGCCCGTCCTGCCGGCCCTCATGGATGCGGGCGTTCGATCCTCCGGCCCGGCAGCGGTCGCCGGACCCGTGGACTGCGGTAGGCGTGGAATGCGGTAGAACCGTGGGGTGAGCGAATCCACCACCCAGCCCGAGTCCGCGTCCGACAGATCCCACCGGCCGTTCGACATCGTCGTCTACGGTGCGACCGGCTACACCGGCGGCCTGGTCGCCGACTACCTGATGCGCAACCTCCCCGAGGGGGGCGCGTGGGCGGTGGCGGGCCGGTCGAGGGTGAAGCTCGATGCACTCGTGGCCAGGCTCAGCGCCGAGATGCCCGACGTCCCGGCCCCGGGGATCGTGGTGGCGGACACCGGGGATCCGGAGTCACTGGCGGACATGGCCGGGTCGGCCCGTGTCGTGCTCACCACCGTGGGCCCGTACCTCGAGTACGGCGAACCGCTCGTCGCCGCGTGTGCGGAGGCCGGTACCGACTACGTCGACCTCACGGGCGAGCCCGAGTTCGCCGACCGCATGTACCTCGAGTACCACGACACGGCCGTGGCCTCCGGCGCGCGCATCATCCACGCGTGCGGGTTCGACTCCATCCCCCACGACCTGGGCGTGTACTACACCATGAAGCAGGTCCCCGAGGGGGTACCGGTGGCCGTGTACGGCGCGGTCCACGCCGACGCCCAGTTCTCCGGCGGCACCTACCACTCGGCCATCGGCCAGTTCGCGAGGCTCCGCCAGGCCGCCCGCACCGCAAAGGCGCGGCGCGCGAAGGAGGGCAGGGTCGAGGGTCGGCGCATCAAGTCGGTGACGGGCAAGCCGCACCACGACAGCGTCCTCGGTCGCTGGTTGGTCCCCCTGCCCACGATCGACCCGCAGATCGTCCTGCGCTCGGCGGCCGCGTTGGAGAGCTACGGCCCGGACTTCAGCTACGCGCACTACGCCTCGGTCAAATCGCCTCTGACCGCGACGGCGGGCATGGTCGGGGTCGGGGCGCTGGCCGTGGGTGCGCAGATCGGCCCCATCAGGTCTCAGCTTCTCAAGAGGATCGATCGTGGCGCCGGGCCGAGCGAGTCCCGCCGCGCCCGGTCGTCGTTCGACGTGACCTTCGTGGCGTTGGCGGGTGGGCGTCGGGTGGTCACCCGGGTCTGCGGCGGTGACCCCGGATACACCGAGACCTCCATGATGATCGCGGAGTCGGCCCTGTGCCTGGCCTTCGACGAGCTTTCCGCTCTCGCGGGGCAACTCACCACCGCCCAGGCGATGGGGGACGCGCTCCTCGCGCGCGTCGAGCGCGGGGGTCTGACCTTCGAGGTGCTGTCCACCTAGCCCCGGCCGGGAGCGGATTCGCGGGCCGCCGGGGGCCGACTAGACTCGCCCCCGTGACGACTCACGTGGATTCCATCTCGCACGCCTCCGACACCCCCGAGCTCGCCCAGCCGTGGGCCGAACTCGGGCTGAAGGAGGACGAGTACGCCCGGATACGCGAGATCCTCGGCCGTCGGCCCACGGACGCCGAGCTGGCCATGTACTCGGTCATGTGGTCGGAGCACTGCTCGTACAAGTCCTCCAAGGTGCATCTGCGCTACTTCGGCGAGACGACGACGGACGAGATGCGATCCACCATGCTCGCGGGAATCGGCGAGAACGCCGGCGTGGTCGACATCGGTGACGGGTGGGCCGTGACGTTCAAGGTCGAGTCACACAACCACCCCTCCTACATCGAGCCGTACCAGGGCGCCGCGACCGGTGTCGGCGGGATCGTCCGCGACATCATGGCGATGGGCGCGCGCCCGGTGGCGGTCATGGACCAGCTGCGGTTCGGCCCGGCCGACGCGGACGACACCCACCGTGTGCTCCCGGGCGTCGTCGCGGGTGTCGGCGGTTACGGAAACTGCCTCGGTCTGCCGAACCTCGGCGGTGAGACCGTCTTCGATGAGTCCTATGCGGCCAACCCGCTGGTCAACGCCCTGTGTGCCGGCGTGATGCGGGTCGAGGACCTCCATCTCGCGTTCGCGTCCGGGACGGGGAACCGGATCATCCTCTTCGGCGCCCGGACAGGACTCGACGGGATCGGGGGAGTGTCCGTCCTCGCCTCCGAGACCTTCGAGGAGGACGAGCACGGCGCGCCCGTCAAGCCCCGCAAGCTCCCCAGCGTCCAGGTGGGGGACCCGTTCGCCGAGAAGGTGCTCATCGAGTGCTGTCTCGAGCTCTACCGCGAGGAGCTCGTGGTCGGGATCCAGGACCTCGGGGGAGCGGGTCTGGCCTGTGCCACCTCCGAACTCGCCGCGGCGGGTGACGGCGGGATGCACGTCGTGCTGGACAACGTGCCCCTGCGCGCCGAGGGGATGTCGGCGGCGGAGATCCTGTCGAGCGAGTCGCAGGAGCGGATGTGCGCCGTGGTGGCGCCGGAGAACGTGGACGCCTTCATGGAGGTGTGCCGCCGGTGGGACGTGTTGGCCACCGACATCGGTGAGGTCACCGACGGCGACCGGCTCACCATCGAGTTCCGCGGCGAGACCGTGGTGGACGTCCCCCCGCGCACCGTGGCCCACGACGGCCCGGTCTACGATCGCCCCCTGGAGCGCCCGGCGGACCAGGACGCCCTGCAGGCGGACACCACCGCCTCGTTGGCGCGGCCGACCACCGGCGAGGAACTGCGTCGCACGCTCCTCGACATGGTGGCCAGCCCCGCACTGTGTTCGCGCAAGTTCATCACCGAGCAGTACGACCGCTACGTGCGCGGGAACACGGTCCTGGCGGAGAACGCGGACGGCGGGGTCCTGCGGATCGATGAGGAGTCGGGCCGCGGCATCGCGCTGTCGACCGACGCCTCGGGGCGCTACACCAGGCTGGACCCGTACACTGGCGCCCGCCTCGCGTTGGCCGAGGCGTACCGGAACGTGGCCGTCACCGGCGCGCTCCCGGTCGCCGTGACCAACTGCCTCAATTTCGGCTCCCCCGAGGACCCCGGCGTCATGTGGCAGTTCCGCGAGGCCGTCCACGGCCTGGCAGACGGCTGCGCCGAGCTCGGCATCCCCGTGACCGGTGGAAATGTGTCCTTCTACAACCAGACCGGGTCCACACCCATCCTGCCCACTCCCGTCGTGGGGGTGCTCGGGGTGATCGACGACGTCGCGCGTCGTATCCCGACCGCGTTCGGAGACACCCCGGGCGAGAGCGTCTACCTGCTCGGTGAGACCCGGGACGAGCTCGACGGTTCGATCTGGGCGCAGGTCGCCCACCAGCACCTCGGCGGCATGCCCCCGACGGTCGACCTCGAGTGGGAGGCCACGCTCGCCCGGATCCTGGCCACGTGCTCCAAGGACGGCCTGATCACCGGCGCACACGACCTGTCGGAGGGCGGGCTCGCCCAGGCGCTCGTGGAGTCGGCCCTCGCCGGGGAGTGCGGCCTCAGAGTGGTGTTGCCCGCCGACGCGGACCCGTTCGTGTGGCTGTTCTCCGAATCCTCCGGCCGCGTGATCGTGTCGGTTCCCCGGGGCGAGGAGATCCGGTTCCAGCAGATGCTCACGGCACAGCACATCCCGCACACCCGCATCGCCGTCACGGACCCGGACTCGGAGGCCTTCGAGGTCCAGGGGCAGTTCACCCTCACCACCGCCGACCTGCGCGCGGCCCACGAGGGGACGCTGCCGGAGTTGTTCGGCGTCGACCCCGTGTGAGACCCCTCCTCCGGAGTCAGACCGCTCCGAGTACGGTCGCTCCGAATGCGGCCGCTCGGAGGTGGTCCGATGCGTGACCTCCGCAGGCGCGAGCGGGTGCTCGCGGTGGTCCTGGCCGGCACGGCGGGCTTCGTCGACGCGGTCGGCTTCCTGGTGGTGGGCGGTTACTTCGTCTCGTTCATGAGTGGTAACTCCACCCGGCTGGCCGTCGATCTGGTGGAGGGGGACTTCGGGGGCGCGGGCATCGCGGCCGTCGTCCTGGTCTCGTTCTTCCTCGGAGCGGTCGCGGGAGCGGTGGTGACCCGGCTCCGGCCCGGGGACGACCGCCCGGCCGTCCTGGCCCTGGTCGCCTCCTTGCTGTTGCTATCGCTCGCGGTGCACCAGCTCACCGCGGCCACGGTCGTCGGGGCGCCGGCGTCGATGACTGTCGTCGCGGCCTCGATGGGGGCCATGAACTCGGTGTTCCACTCCAGGGGCGAGGTCTCGCTGGGGGTCACCTACATGACCGGTGCGGTGGTCAAGTCCGCACATCGCCTGGTGGATGCGCTGGCGGGGGGGTCGTGGGCGCCCTATCGTCAGCAGGTCTCGCTCTGGGCGGCACTCGCGCTGGGCGGTGTGGCGGGCGCGGTACTCCAGATCGTCCTCGGCGTGGCCGCGCTGGGCGTCGCCGCGGCGGTCGTGGCCGTCGCCCTGTTCGTGACCGTGTGGGTGCGCGGGCGGGAGCGCCGAGGGGCTTGAGGCAGGGGGCCGAGGTGGGGCCCGAGGCCGGGACCAGAGGGCCTGGTTCAGCCTCGTCGCCGTGCCCGCAGATAGGCCTCCCGCGCGGCGAGGCCATGGACCACCTCGTCGATCATGGGACGGACGAACCGCGCGCGGTGCGCGGAGTCTGAGGCCGCCGCGGCGGCCAGGTTGAGGGCGGAGAACGCGGCGAGGGTGAGCGAGACCCGCACCAGGGTCACGCTGACCGGGACGCCTGCCAGCAGGCCGCCGAGACCCTCCGTCGTCCAGAGCGTCCACCGGGTCTCGGTGGCCTCGGGGATCGCTATCCACCCCAGGAAGACGAAGAACAGGAAGACCAGGCAGGCGAACAGCGCGGCCTGGATCAGGGTGGCGATCACCGGGACCAGCAGGACGTTGATCCGTTCGGCGATCCGCAGTTCCCGGCCCGGCGCCCGGGCCTCCAACTCGTCGTGGAGGTCGTCGCGCGTGGTGATGGTCACGAGGAGGACCGTGAGCAGGCCCATGACGCCCACCACGGCGAAGGTCCGCGGCCAGGACAGGGCCACCATCACCTGCCAGATCTCCGCGCTGAAGAACAGGAAGAGCACGGCCAACATGAGGACCGGCAGGACCCGGGCCACCATGTGGCCCATGGTCCCCAGCTCGCGCCGGACCCGCCGTGCGGACCAGCGCACGAGCGAGCCCGCGCCGACGTAGGTGCCCACCAGGACCCCCGCCGCGAGCAGAACGGTCGTGCCCGGGCCGGGGCCGTCATGGGGTTCGAAGGACAGCGGGGCCGCCACGACGAGCGCGACCGCCGAGGCGAGCCCGATGACGGACCCGGGCAATGGGCCCACGCGACGGACCACGCGGGCCACGAACCAGCCGAGGATCGGCGCCGCGATGAACAGTCCGAGTGCCAACAGGAGCAGGAGGATGATCGGATCGCTCACCGCCAGCTCCTCCCATTCGGGGGAGTCCTCTCCGACCCGCTCGAGCAGCGCCACCGCGTAGTCGTTCGAGCGGTCCAGTGCGGAGAGACCCGAGGTGGCCACCGCGAGGCCCGCGCTGACCCCGGCCGAACGGACCAGGATCTCCCGGGCCCGCGTGGACGGGACGATCATCATCGGCAGGCCGAGGTCCCGCAGGTGATCCTCGTGGGCGCCGAGGCTGCTGGCCGGCGTCGGAGCTGTCGTGGACACGGGGGATATTCTGGCAGTCATCGTGCTCCACGCGGACCGTACCGCGGACTATCGTCGAGCCATGCCCACCAGCGAGCGACCGGTCACGTCGCCCGGCGCGGAATCGGACGACCCTGCCGGGCCGGCCGGGCCGGAGACACAGGCCGGGCCCCCAGTCTACGCCCGCCTGCCGTCCAAGGTGCGGGACGACGACGTCCGTCCGGCGCTGCCGGGTCAGATCGTCGACACGGTGTTCTTCGCCCTGGCCACCCTCTCGGCCGGATGGTTGGGCTGGCGACTGTTGGACGAGGTGTGGCGCCACACGTGGTGGCACCTGTTCCTGCTGATCCCGTTCTGGGCGCTCGTGGCCTATCTGGTCCTGCCCCGCCTGCAGACCATGATCACCTCGGTCTACGTGCCCGGGTACTTCATCGCCCGCACCCGGACGTCAGACGGTCTGCTGGGGGACCCGGTCAACCTGGCCGTCGACGGCACGGCCCGGCAGATCCACGAGGCCATGACGGCCTGTGGTTGGGTGCTGGCCGACGACGTCACGGTCCGCTCGTCCTGGGGCATCATCCTGTCCTCGGTGCTGCGGCGGTCCTACCCCTCGGCGCCGGTGAGCCCCCTGCGGCTCTTCGGCCGGAGGCAGTGCCTGGCATACCAACAGGAGGTGGAGGGCAACGCGGCGCAGCGACATCACGTCCGGTTCTGGCGGTGCCCCGACGGCTGGCTGCTGCCCGGCGGCCATCGCGTGCAGTGGCTCGGGGCGGGAACCTACGACAGGGCGGTGGGGCTGTCGCTGTTCACCCTGCAGGTGACCCACAAGATCGACGCGGACATCGACGTGGAGCGCGACTACATCGTGGCCTCGATCCGGTACCACGTCCCCGCCGCGGAGGTCCGCGTACTCGAGAACTTCTCGGCCGGGTATCACTCCCGGAACGGCGGGGGCGACGCGATCCGCACGGACGGCGACCTGCCGGTGGTGGACCTGCGGGCCGTTCCGGTCCCCGAGGTCGCCGCGGCCGATCTGCCCGCCGGGCTGGTGCGGGCCGCCCGCGGGTACGACGACCCCCAGGCGGAGGGCGGGGTGGCGTCGGGGGACGCTGATCGCCCGGCCGACGACGTGGCCCCCGACCCCGGACACCTGCCGCGTCCGGCCGCACTCACCGCGGGCTGTGGACTGGTCGGGGCGAGCGTTCTCGTCCTGGTGGTGCTGGCGTTGCGCGACATTCTCGGGGACCAGGGCATGGAGGAGTTCGCCGGTCTCGACCGATCCGAGGTGGTGCCGGCGATCATCGCGCTCGCGGTGTTCATCGGCGGCGTCTACGGGGCGATGGGCGTCCTGGCCCTGCTCACCTACCTGGGGTACGCCAGACCGCGCGTGTGGCTTCTCACCCTCACGGTGGTGAGCATCGTCTCGACGGAGTCCGGCCGCGTCACCACGGACGCCGAACTGGGGACCGTTCTCGGCGGCTACCTCGCCCTGGCGGTCAACGTCCTGATCCTGCTGCTGCTCACCAGCCAGGCCACGCGGACGTGGAGCCGCAGGACCGCGCAGGAACGGCGGCGGGCGCGGCGGGCCCGGCGCCGCGGGTCCCGCCGGGCGCGCACCCCGGTGCCTGGGTCCGACCCGGTTCTCCCGGACATGGGTGATCGCACATGAGGCGGGTCCCCGACGGCGCGACGGTCCGCGCGGCGGTCGAGGAGGTGGCGCCCTGGCTCGACGACGACGAGGTGGACGCCCCCGGCCGGTCCACGATAGCGGCGGCGGTCCGCGCCACCGCTGCCGTGCTGGCGGCCGAGCTCCCCGGCCGGGCGGTCGAGGTGCGGGTGCCGCCCTATGTGGCCGTGCAGTGCATCGAGGGGCCGCGCCACACGCGGGGGACCCCGCCCAACGTCGTCGAGACCGACGCCAGGACCTGGCTCGAACTCGCCACCGGCCGCCGCAGCTGGCAGTCCGCCGTCTCGGCCGGGCTGGTCCGTGCGTCGGGGACGAGGGCCGGTGAGGTCGCGTCGGGGCTGCCGGTGGTGCGACCGGGGACACGGGAGTGGGGTCACGGGGGTCCGGGAACGTACACTTGAACGGCACCGCCGGGGTCTGTCCGGGCGGACCGCCCCGAACCATGAGGGAGCACCACCAGGTGGAGAGCACGTCGTCACGTCCGGGCACGTCCGGACCACTCCGCCGCACAACGAGTCGCGCCGCCGTCGGTCTGGGTCTGCCCGACCCGTCCGTTCCCGGTCCGACCGGCCTGCCTGTCGACGCCGAGCGCATCGGCCCGGTCGAGGAGTGCGGTGTCTTCGGTGTGTGGGCTCCGGGCGAGGATGTCGCCAAGCTCACCTACTACGGCCTGTACGCGCTGCAACACCGAGGCCAGGAGGCCGCAGGGATCGCGGTCGCGGACGGTGAGCAGGTCCTGGTCTACAAGGATCTCGGTCTGGTGAGTCAGGTCTTCGACGAGAAGACCCTCGAATCGATGAGCGGCCACGTGGGCGTGGGGCACTGCCGGTACTCGACGACCGGCGCGGCGTCCTGGGACAACGCCCAGCCCATGTTCCGGCCCACTCCCGGTGGAGGGTCCGTGGTGCTGGGGCACAACGGGAATCTGGTCAACACCCAGGAACTCAAGCGTTACGCCACGTCGATCGGTATCCGTGGGTACTCCGAGAACAGCACCCACTCGGACTCGGACATCGTCTCCACCCTCCTCGCCCACGACGCGGGGGACGGGGGGCTCGAGGAGGCGGCGGCCCGGTTGTTGCCGCGACTGCGCGGTGCCTACTGCCTGACGTTCTCCGACGAGAGCACGCTGTACGCGGCCCGCGACCCTCACGGGGTGCGCCCCCTCGCGCTCGGTCGGCTCGAGCGGGGCTGGGTGGTCTCGTCCGAGACCTCTGCGCTCGACATCGTCGGGGCGTCGTTCGTCCGCGACATCGAGCCCGGTGAGCTCATCGCGATCGACGCCGACGGCGTCAGGTCGCGCAGACTGGCGGAACCCGCCCCCAAGGCCTGCGTCTTCGAGTACGTCTACCTGGCGCGTCCCGACTCGGTGATCAACGAGCGGCTGGTCAACTCCGCTCGCGTGGAGATCGGTCGCACGCTGGCCGCCGAACACCCCGTCGAGGGCGACCTGGTCATCCCGGTCCCGGAGTCGGGCACCCCGGCCGCGGTCGGATACGCGCAGGGCTCCGGAATCCCCTTCGCACAGGGGTTGACCAAGAACGCCTACGTCGGCCGCACGTTCATCCAGCCCAGTCAGACGATCCGGCAGCTCGGAATCCGGCTCAAACTCAACCCGCTTCGCGAGGTGATCCACGGGAAGAAGCTGGTGGTGGTGGATGACTCGATCGTCCGGGGCAACACCCAGCGGGCCCTGATCAGGATGCTCAGGGAGGCGGGCGCCCTCGAGGTGCACGTCCGTATAGCCTCTCCTCCGGTCCGGTGGCCGTGCTTCTACGGCATCGACTTCGCCAGCCCGGCCGAGCTGATCGCCAACGGCGTCGACGTGACGGACGGGATGCTCGAGGGTGTCCGCAGGGCGATCGGCGCGGACACCCTCGGGTACATCTCGGTGGACGGGATGATCTCGGCCACCGGGCAGCCGCGGGACGAGTTGTGCGCCGCGTGCTTCGACGGCCACTATCCCATCGCGCTCCCGGACGACTCGCCCATGAGTGCGGCCGTGCTGGCCCTGGCCGCCCAGGTCGACGGCGAGACCCCCGACCGGCACCTGGTCCTGCACGACACCACGGACGCCGTCCGCCGACCCTGACCGGGCGCCCGCCCAGGGGCGCCGATGAGGAGAATCGACCATGACCGAGAACCACCACCCCGCGCGCGGCGCCTCGTACGCCGCCGCCGGCGTCGACATCGACGCCGGCGAGCGCGCTGTCGAACTGTTCGCGCCCCACGCCAGGCGTGCGACCCGACCGGAGGTGATGGGCGGTCTCGGGGGTTTCGCGGGGTTGTTCTCCCTGAAGAACACGTATCGGCAGCCGCTCCTGGCCTCGTCGACGGACGGCGTCGGCACCAAGATCGCGGTGGCGCAGGCCATGGATGTCCACGACACGGTGGGCATCGACCTCGTGGCGATGGTGGTGGACGATCTCGTGGTGTGCGGCGCCGAGCCGCTGTTCCTCCAGGACTACATCGCCATCGGCAAGGTCGTGCCGGAGCATGTCGCCGCCATCGTCGAGGGGATCGCCGAGGGGTGCGTGCGGGCGGGATGTGCCCTGCTGGGCGGGGAGACCGCCGAGCACCCCGGGCTCATGGCGCCCGGCGAGTACGACATCTCGGGCACCGGGGTCGGGATCGTCGAAGCCGACGAGGTGCTCAAGGCGGAGAACGTCCGCCCCGGCGATGTGATCGTGGGTATGGCGTCCTCGGGTCTGCATTCCAACGGCTACTCACTGGCCCGGCACGTGCTGCTGGACCTCGCTCGCCTACCGCTGGAGGGTCACGTCGAGGAGTTCGGTCGGACACTGGGCGAGGAACTCCTCGAACCCACCCGCATCTACGCCCTGGACTGTCTGAGTCTCATCGCGGAGACCGACGTCCGGGTGTTCAGCCATGTGACAGGCGGAGGCCTCGCGGAGAACCTCGCGCGGGTCATGCCGCGCGGACTGGTCGCACGGCTCGACCGAGGGCGGTGGCCAGTGCCCGCCGTGTTCGGCACGATCGCCCACCACGGCCGTGTCGAACAGACCGAGATGGAACGGACGTTCAACATGGGCGTCGGGATGATCGCCGTCCTCCCGGCCGAGGACGTGGACCGAGCCCAGGCCGTGCTCACGGCACGGCACGTCGACAACTGGGTGATCGGGCACGTGGACAAGGCTGGAGAGGACGCCGCGGACTCGCCCCGCGTCGTCCTGGAGGGGTCGCACGCCAGATTCTGACCGGGGGGTCAGACCCCACCGCACACACGTGGGCCGGGCATCCAGCGGGATGCCCGGCCCACGTGTGTGCGGCTGGAAGTGCGGTCAGAACCTGCTGTCGCCGTCGGACCACGAATCGTAGGGGTCCTCGTCCTCGTCGGCACCGGGCCGATCGGTGCTGACCCGAGTGGTGGGTGCGCCACCACCGGCCAACTCCGCCTGGAGACGTTCTAGGTCCGTCTGCGGAGTGTTGTACTTGAGTTCGCGAGCGACCTTGGTCTGCTTCGCCTTCGCGCGGCCTCGGCCCATCGACCTGACCCCCTCGGAAACGGTGCTGGGCCACCTCGGGGGTGCCCATCAATGTGAGTATCTGCCTGCCCACAGGATAGCGTGCCCGGCCCGGAATGTCCGCCCGGGTGTCGCGGGGCGGCCTGCGGCACCTACCCCTGGCCGCGCAGCCTGCGGATCGCCTCGCGTCCGGCCTGCGGACCGGAGTCGTCCGGGAGGGAGTCGGGGTCGAGGGCGGCGGAGACCCCGTCCACCTCCAGGGCGGTGCCCGGCGCGACCGACCTCTTGATCAGCGCGAGCGCCACCGGACCGTCCTCGTGGTGATGGACGACGGTGCCCAACCGGCCGACGGGGCGACCGCCGACCGTGACCGCGGCACCGGGGGTCACGGACTGGTCGACGCCGGAGCCGTCCAGGTGCAGGCGGACGAGGACCCGGGGGGACTTACCCAGATTGTGGACGCGGGAGACCGTCTCCTGGCCCCGGTAGCACCCCTTGTCCAGGTGGACCGCGCCCCGCTGGGCCACCTCGCCGATCCACGCGGGGACCTCGTGGGGGATGGTCTTCTCGTCGGTGTCCACGCCGAGCCGGGCACGCAGCGGGATCGACTCGGCCGTGCGCATGGCCTCCAGCGCCCACGACCCCGCGGGGCGGGCGCCGGAGCGGACGGCCGAGTCGAACCACGCGGTCAGGTCGGCCCGGGGGACGAGGAGGTCGATCGAACCCGCGGCCGGCCAGGGCATCCGGCGGGCGATACCTCCCCCCGGGAGCGGGACGCTCGCGTAATCCCGGCGGGGGAGCTCGACCGGGGTCCCGTCCGGTGCGGTGACCGTGTCGGGCAGCCCGGTGCCGACGAGGGTGACGACGACGAGGTCGGCCGTCCGCGGGGCGGCGTCGGCCCAGAAGACCATCCGGGTGAGGAACGCGAGAAGGTCCGCGCCCCGCCCGGGCTCGGTGTCCAGCACGAGCGTCCCGTCGACGTCGGACAGCACCATGTGGTGCTCCACCCGGCCGTTGGCGTCGAGGATCAGCGTCTCGGCGCCCGAGCGGTCCGGGAGGTCCGCCACGTGCTGGGAGACGAAGCCCTCGAGCCAGGACAGCCGCTCCGCGCCCCCGATGGTCAGGACGTCACGGTGGGAGCGGTCGACCACCACCACGGAGCTGGCGGCCACACGCTGCTCGGCGAAGGGGTCCCCGTAGTGGAACGGGACCCCGGCGTCGGGGCCGGGGCCGGGGGCGTCCACGGCCCCGGGACGGTCCAGGATCGGGCTGCGGTAGCCGGGGTCGGGCCGGTCGGGCGCTGCTGGGACGGTCACGATCGCGATCCTACGTGCGTCGTCGTAGTGTTGCCGCCATGGGCACTGTGGCGGCAGAAGGAGTCGACGGAGCGGCGGGCCGCTCGGCGAACACGCGGGTGGTCGTCCTGGTCGAGGGGGGTCCGGACGGCCCCCGGCCCCGGGTGCACCCGGCCGGCGAGCCGTTGCTGCTGGCGGATGACCTCGCCGCTGTGCGGGGGGACGGATGTTTCGAGACCCTGCTCGTGGTGGGTGGTCGGCCGGCCAAACCCGAGCGGCATCTCGCCCGGTTGGCCAGGTCGGCCTCGGCGCTCGGCCTCCGCGGGCCCACAGCCGATCAGTGGGAGGTGGGGATGGCCCTGGCCGCCCGCGAATGGGGCCCGGACTCCGAGGGGATGCTGCGACTGGTGCTGTCCCGCGGCCCGGAACGAGGGGGCCCGGAGACGGCGTACATCACCGTCGCGCCCGTCGGCCCGCACGCCGTGCGGGCGCGGGCGCAGGGCATCGCGGTGACCGTGCTGGGGAGGGGATTCCCGGCGGACTTCGCCGCGTCGGCGCCCTGGATGCTGCTCGGTGCCAAGACCCTGTCCTACGCGGCCAACATGGCGGCACTGCGCCACGCGGCCGCGAACGGGTTCGACGACGTCGTGTACCTGTCCTCCGAGGCGGAGGTCCTCGAGGGCCCCCGGTCTACGGTCGTCATCGCCCGATCGGGCGAACTCGTCAGCCCGCCGGCCGAGGTGGGGATCCTCGAGGGCACCACACTCGGGGCGCTCGCGGAGGTGGCGAAGCGCGACGGGGTCCCGGTTCACCGCGAGAGGCTCCTGCTGTCAGATCTGCTCACCGCCGATGCCGTGTGGTTGCTCTCCTCGGTCACCCTCGCCGCACGTGTCCGCCGCATCGACGACGTCACACTGGACGGGCCCGAGCCCGGGATCGACGTGGCCGGGATGGTCGACCGCGCCGTCGGGCGGGCCCAGGGCTCCGATTCTGGATAAATTCCCTTCATCCTCCCTGCTAGGGGTGTCCAAGACCACACAGTGCCGTATTGAGTACCGATACCCCTAGGCGTACCGTCCTGCATAGGGCCGCCCGATCAGGTCGTGGCGGTATTCGTAACAGGAGCTCGGGCTCATGGACGTACTCGACATCTCGCGGTGGCAGTTCGGGATCACCACCGTCTATCACTTCGTCTTCGTCCCGTTGACGATCGGTCTGGCCCCCTTGGTGGCGGTCATGCAGACCGTGTGGGCGGCCACCGGGAAACCCGGGTGGTATCGCGCCACGAAGTTCTTCGGAAAGCTCTTCCTCATCAACTTCGCGCTCGGCATCGTCACCGGAATCGTGCAGGAATTCCAGTTCGGGATGAACTGGTCCGAGTACTCCCGGTTCGTCGGCGACGTCTTCGGTGCGCCCCTCGCTCTCGAGGGCCTCGCTGCGTTCTTCCTCGAATCGACCTTCCTCGGGCTGTGGATCTTCGGCTGGGGACGTCTGCCCAAGGCGGTCCACCTCGCGTCCATCTGGATGGCGGCGATCGGGGTGAATCTGTCCGCGTACTTCATCATCGCCGCCAATTCCTTCATGCAGCACCCCGTCGGCGCGGTCTACAACCCCGAGACAGGGCGGGCGGAACTCACCAGCATCTGGGCGCTCCTGACCAACCCGACGGCGCTCGCCGCGGTGCCACACACCATCGCGGGCGCCTTCCTCACCGCCGGGACCTTCGTCGCCGGCATCGGGATGTGGTGGATGGTCCGCGCCTCGCGCCAGCAGGTCGAGCTCGTCGCCGCCGGCGACGTGGACGCCGGGGCGGAGAAGAAGACCCAGGCACGCGAGATCTTCCGGCCGGTCACCCGGCTCGCGCTGTGGGTGATGATCGTGTCCGGAGCAGCACTCATCGCCACCGGGGACATCCAGGGCAAGTTGATGTTCGACCAGCAGCCGATGAAGATGGCGGCCGCGGAATCCCTGTGCCACACCGAGACCGACCCGAAGTTCTCCGTTCTGACGGTGGGGACACACAACAACTGTGAGTCGGTCAGCCACCTCATCGAGGTCCCGTACGTTCTCCCGTACCTGGCGGAGGGGCGGCTCTCGGGCGTCGAACTGCGCGGAGTCCAGGATCTCCAGGCGCACTACGAGGAACAGTTCGGGCCCGGCAACTACTCACCCAACCTCTTCGTGACCTACTGGAGTTTTCGGGCCATGATCGGACTGGGTGTCGGTTCCGCCCTCCTGGCGGTCGTCGGCCTGTGGTACACCCGGCCCTCGGCACCCGTCCCCGATCAGCGCTGGCTCGGGACCCTCGGCATCGCGGCCATCCCGTTCCCGTTCCTCGCCAACTCGGCGGGCTGGGTGTTCACCGAAATGGGACGTCAACCGTGGGTCGTGCACCCCAACCCTGTCGGCGATCCGATGATCAGTCTTCTCGTCGGCCAGGGGGTGTCCGACCACTCTCCGTGGCTCGTGCTGGGTTCGCTGGCCGGGTTCACGATCGTCTACGGCGCCCTGGCCGTCGTGTGGTTCGTGCTCATCCGCCGCTACACCATCGAGGGGCCGCTGGAGCACGATGCGGAACCTCACCTCGGGCCACCCGACGGCGATGACGCCGGACGGCCGCTGTCCTTCGCGTACTGACAGGGAGAGAGCTCATGGGACTCCAGGAACTCTGGTTCATCCTCATCGCCGTGTTGTTTCTCGGATACTTCGTCCTCGAAGGGTTCGACTTCGGCGTGGGGATCCTCATGCCGGTCCTCGGGCGCGGTCCCGACACCCCCGATCGAGACCTCCGTCGTCGCGCCGTGCTCAACACGATCGGCCCGGTGTGGGACGGTAACGAGGTCTGGCTGCTGGTCGCGGGTGGGGCGATGTTCGCCGCGTTCCCGGAGTGGTACGCCACCCTGTTCTCCGGCTTCTACCTCCCGCTGTTCCTCATCCTGATCGCATTGATCCTCCGGGCCGTCGCGATCGAGTTCCGGGGCAAGATCGACACCGCCGCGTGGCGGCGCAGATGGGATCTGGCGATCGTCGTCGGCTCCGTGGTGCCCGCGGTCCTCTGGGGAGTGGCGTTCGCCAACATCGTCCGGGGGTTGGCCATCGACTCCGACAAGAACGTCACCAGCACTCTTTTCGACCTGCTCAACCCGTATGCCCTGGTCGGTGGCCTCCTCACCCTGACCGTGTTCACCCTCCACGGGGCCGTGTTCATCGCGCTGAAGACCTCCGGGGAGCTGCGGACCGAGGCGGTCAGGATCGCGCGGATCCTGGCACCGTCCGGGTTGGCGCTGGGCGGGGTCTTCACACTGTGGACACAGCTGGCCCACGGGCGCATGTGGACCTGGGGCGCCGTCGCGGTGGCCGCCGCCGCCCTCGTCGGTGTGGTCGCGGCGGTCTACGCGGACAGGGAGGGTCGGGCCTTCGCCGGTACCACCCTGGCCATCTCGGCGGTCGTCGTCCTCCTGTTCGGTTCGCTCTTCCCGGACGTCATGCCCACCACGTTGGCGGAGGGGGTCGGTCTCACCATCGAGAACGCCTCGAGTTCGCACTACACCCTCGTCGTCATGACCTGGGCCGCCTCGGCCCTCACCCCGGTGGTCCTGGTCTACCAGGGCTGGACCTACTGGGTGTTCCGCAAGCGCATCTCGGTGGACCAGATCCCTCCGTCGATCGGCCTCCGGCCCGCGCGGTCCGGGAGGAGCTGACCCCCGGTGGCGGCCCCACTCGATCCCCGGCTGCTCCACGAGTCGCGTTCGGTGCGCCGTCACCTCACGATCTCGGTGGCCCTCGCGGCGGTCACGGCCGCGGCGACGGCCGCGTTCGCGATCCTGCTCGCCCGGGTGCTCGCGGGCGTCATCACCGATCCCTCGGTGCGTGCGCTCGACGCCTGGACAGAGGAGCTGACCGGGCTGACCGTCGCGGCCGCCGTGCGGGTCACCGCGACATGGGCGCAACAGCGTCTGGCGCGCGCGGGCGCCGGAGAGGTCGTCGACGACCTCCGTGCCCGTGTCGCACGCGCCGTGGCGGGATGGGATCCGATCGAACGCCGACGGCGATCGGCCGAACTCGACGCCATCCTCACCACCGGACTCGGGGGCCTGGTGCCCTATCTCGCCGGGTACGTGCCGGCGCTGACGACCGCGGTCGTCGTCACCCCCGCGCTGGTCGTGGTGGTGGCACTGGTCGATCCGCTCTCCGCCGTGGTGATCGCGGTGACGCTCCCGCTGATCCCGGTCTTCATGATCCTGGTGGGCACCCTCACGAGGTCACGCACCGAGCGGCAGTTGCAGACCATGTCGACACTGTCCGCCCGCGTCCTCGACCTCATCGCGGGAGTGCCCACACTCGTGGCGCTCGGACGGGAGCGCGGGCCGGAGGTTCAGGTCGCCGCGGCCGCCCGGGCTCACCGTCGCGCCACGATGGACGCGCTGAGGATCGCGTTCCTGTCCTCGATGGTCCTCGAGCTCCTCGCGACGCTGTGCGTGGCGCTGGTGGCGGTAGGGATCGGTCTGCGGCTCGTCGTGGGCGACATGGATCTCGCCGCGGGGATCGCCGCACTGATACTGGCGCCCGAGGTGTACCAGCCGCTCCGCGCGGTCGGTGCCAGGTTTCACGAGTCCGCCGACGGTGCCCTCGCTGCGGACCGGGCCTTCGAGGTGCTCGACGGTCGCGCGGGCGAGCGGCTCGACGATCGGTCCGGCAGGGGAGGAGGCGGCACGGTTCGCGTCGCCGAGGGGCCCGCCCGGATCGAGATCGAGGGCCTCGAGGTGCGCAGCCGCGACGGGATGCGGCCGGCCGGTCTCGACCTGGTCGCCGAGCCCGGCCACCTGACCGTCCTCACCGGACCGAACGGATCGGGTAAGTCCACCGCCATCCTCGCGTTGTTGGCACTGCTGTCGACGTCGCGGGTCGAGGGGGGCCGGATTCGTATCGGGGGGATCGACGTCGAGGACCTCGATCGCGAGACGTGGTGGTCGCGGGTCGCGTGGCAACCCCAGAGTCCGACCCTCGTGTCCGGCACCCTGCGCGAGAACGTCGAGCTCTTCGGTGTGGACCCGGCTCGGCTCGACGCAGCGGCCCGGTTGGCGGGTGCCGACCGCGTGGTCGCGGAACGGGAGGAGGGATGGGATAGCCCTGTGGGCCCCGGGGGCGGTGGACTGTCGACGGGGGAAGCGCATCGGCTCGCGCTCACCAGGCTGTTCGCCGCGGACGCCGATGTCCTCGTCGCCGACGAGCCCACCGCGCACCTGGACGGGGAGACGGCCGGTCGGGTCGCCGACGCCCTCCGCGACCGGGCGCGGTCCGGCAGCACCGTCCTGGTCGTTTCGCATGCGCGAGAGGTCCTCGACTCCGCCGACGTCGTGGTGACACTCACCGCCGCGGGCACACCCGCAGCGCGACCGGAGGTGGCCCGGTGACCGACTTGCGCTACGTCCTCGCGCTGCTGGAACTGGACCGCCTCCGGGTGGCGCGGGCTGTGCTGATCGCCGTTCTGACCCTCGCCGCGGCGGGGGCGCTCGCCGCGATCTCCGCATGGTTGATCATCCGGGCGTGGGAGCGGCCCCCCGTGATGGACCTCACCGTCGCCGTCGTCGCCGTACGCGCACTCGGTATCGGCCGTGGCGTCTCACGGTACCTGGACAGGCTCGCCTCTCACGACGTCGCCCTCCGGGGTGCCGCCAGTGCGCGGGAGCGCCTCTACCGGCGGTTGGCGGAGGGTTCCGCCACGCCGGCGCTCCGCAGCGGTGACGTACTCCTGCGCTCGGGCCGCGATCTCGATGTGGTCGCGGACACCGTGGTCCGCGTCCTCATCCCCGCGATGGTGGCGGCCGCGTTGTCGACCGGTGCGGTCGTCGCACTCGCGCTGCTGTCACCCTTGGTCGCACTGGTCATGGCGGTCTGCGTGGTCCTCGTCGGGGTGGTGTTCCCCGCCCTGGCCGCCCGGGCGGCGCTCGGAGCGGAACGGGCGGTCGCCGCGGCCAGCTCGGACCAGGCCGCGGCCGCCGTCCTCGTGGTGGACCACGCCGAGGAACTCGCGGTGGGAGGACGCCTCGGGGTGGTGGTCCGATCGATCTCGGACCACGGGAACCGCCGCCGCGATGCGGAGCGCCGGTCGGACGCCGCCGCCGCCCGGGCCGTGGCCGCAGTGCCCGCGGGCACTCTCGTCACGGCCCTGGCGGCCCTCCTCGTGGGGGTCCTGGCCTATGGGGGCGACGCGGGCCACGGACCGACCTGGATCGGGATACTCGTCCTGTTCCCGCTGGCGGCGTTCGAGGCGCTCGCGGCTCTTCCCGCCGCGGCAGGGCACCTGTCGCGGGCGATCCCCGCCGCCGAACGCGTCCGGGACATGATCCGACAGGCCTGCGGGAGCAACGGGACCGCGAGGGCCACCGGTGCGGGTGCGGAGGTCGAGGACGACGCCGCCGCGTCACTCGTGGACGATGGCGAGATTCTCCTATTGGCGACGGGTCTGAGCTGGGGATACGCCGACCGAGCGCTGAACTCGACGCCTCTGGGGCTCGTCCTGCGCCGCGGCGACCGGGTGGTGATCCGGGGCCCGTCGGGATCCGGCAAGAGTACGCTGGCGCGGGTCCTGGCAGGGCTTGACACACCTCTGACCGGACGCGTGCGGGCGCCGGGAGGGGACCTGGCGAGACTCGACCGACCCCACTGTCGCGAGCAGGTGATCTACCTCGCCCAGGACGCCAGAGTGTTCGCCACCACTCTACGAGACGATCTGCTCGTGGCCCGGGGTGATGCGACCGATCAGGAGCTTCTGCGCGTCTTGGACGAGGTCGGTCTCGGCGGGTGGGTCGCCGGCCTGCCGGACGGACTGGACACGGTGCTGGAGGGCGGGGGTGACGCCGTCTCCGGCGGACAGCGGCGACGGATCCTGCTCGCGCGGGCCCTTCTGGTCTCCGCGCCGGTCGTGATTCTCGATGAGCCCACCGAGCATCTCGAGGCCGGGGATTCGGGCTCGGTCCTCCGTCGGATCTGCGAGTGCGGTCCGGGCGGTCTGTTCGGGCCGGACCGGGCGGTCGTCGTGGTCACCCATGATCGCTCGACCCGGGTGAGGGCGACGAAGGAGATCGAACTCTAGGGAGCGGTCAGCCGGCGACCCGCCTCAGCCGCGCAGACATGTGCGGGACCAGGCCCCGCTCCGGGTGGACGCGCTCTTCCACCCACCCCAGGTCGCCGCCCTCCACGATCCCGTAGAGGCGTTTTGCGCCGCCTCGCTCCGGGCCGGTGGGGGAGGCCAACACCACGTCGGTCGCCATCTCCCACGCGGCCTGGTTGATCGGCGTGCCGTAGTACATCTCGATCACTCCGGAGGCGTGTGCCACGAGGAACTCGAGCCGGTCGTCGGCGGAGATCCGCCAGAATCCCGACTCCCGGTAGGCGGGGTCGTCCACCGCTCCGCCCGAGTCGTAAGTCCAGGCCCGGGAGCTCCAGCTCAGGTAGTTCTCCCCGTCGTGCGCCACGACGATCTGCTGGCCGAAGCGGTGCTCCCCCCGGTCGGCGGTGTCCGCCTCGCCCTCGCCTTCCCAGACCCCCACCAGGGGGAGCAGCGCGAGGAGGCCGGGGTGCAGGTCCGGTCCGAATCGGAGGTTGGCCGTGTCCTCGGGGATCGGGAGCTCGGAGAAGGCCGGGATGTTCCGGCCGGCGGTCTGCTCTGAACGCCGCGCCGCGGCATCGACCGCCGCGTTCGCGGATCCGCGCACGACCGAACCGCCGTCTCCCCCCTCGGGGGTGGACGGCGTGGGGTCGACCGCGCCGGTGGGGTCGCTGTCCGTCACGACTCGTCGGTCACCGTGCGGTACACGATGTAGCAGGTGGCCCACAGGATGGCCAGCGTGCAGAGGACGAGGAGGATCTCGAAGAAGAGCACCATGGCGTAATTCTAACCCCGGGGCCGTCAGCCGAGTGAGATGCGGGCGTCGATCGAGTGGATGAGGCAGTCGTCCGAGGGGACCACGAAGTCCTCGCTGACCCGCGCCCGGAGTCCCACGACGGTCACGAGGGTGAAGTCCGCGTGTACGACGCCCTCGCGCCCCGGGGGGTCGACGGTGATGACGATGTCGCGCACCTCCCGGATCGTCGAGTACTGCAGGTGCAGATGCAGGTCCCACCTGAGGTGGTCGGCGCCGAACCCCGTCTTGAGCCCGTTCTCGCGACGGACGCAGTCGGGGGCGAAGGGCACCCGGAACGCCGCCGCGGGGAGCGTGAGCGCCGTGAGGTACATCCGCACCGCCGCCTCGCGCTCGGCGGGCGAGTACGGGCCGGGGTGGTCGGGTACCTGCGGGACCGCACCGCGACGCTGGTCGATGCCGACGAGGACGGCGGAGGCCACGGAGGCGCCGAGCGCCACGACGGAGGCACGTGCGGCCATGCCGAGCGCTCTGGAGAGAAGTGACATGCCCAGAGATTAGCGACTCGATCGCCCGGGCGGGGCGGGGAGAATCCTCACCTCTCGACGGGGACACCGATGAGCGAGCCGTACTCGACCCAGCTGCCGTCGTAGTTGACCACTGAGGGCTGGTCGAGGAGCTCGTGGAGGACGAACCACGTGTGGCTGGAGCGCTCCCCGATCCGGCAGTAGGTCACCACGCGACGGCCGGGCTGGTCGAGGAGATCCGCGTAGATCTCCCTGAGGTCGGCGTCCGTCCGGAAGGTGCCGTCGCGGGTCACCGCGCGGTTCCAGGGAATGCTCACGGCGCCCGGGATGTGGCCGCGCTGACGACCGCCCTCCTGTGGCAACCCGGCCGGCGCCGCGAGGCGGCCGGTGTACTCGTCGACGGAGCGCACGTCCACGAGTGCGTCGGTGCCCAGGCCCGCCAGGACGTCGTCGCGGAACGCGCGGATCGACAGGTCCTGCGGGTCGGCGACGTAGTCGGTCACGGGTCGTCGGGGCAGATCGGTCGTGAGCGGCAACCCGTCGCGCTCCCAGCGCATTCTGCCCCCGTCGAGCAGTCGCACGTCGGCGTGGCCGTACAGCCGCAGGTACCAGTACGCGTAGGCCGCGAACCAGTTGTGATTACCGCCGTAGACCACCACGGTGTGGTCGCGGGTGATGCCGCGTGCGGACAGGAGCTCGGCGAACCGCTCGCGGCCGACGAGATCTCGCGCGTACTCCTCCTGCAGCTCCGTCCGCCAGTTCAGTGCGACGGCACCGGGGATGTGACCGTCCGTGTGGTACGCCGCCACGTCCTCGTCGACCTCGAGGAAGACCACCGAGTCGTCGTCGAGGCGCGATTCGGCCCAGCGTGTGCTGACCAGTACGTCGTCGCGACTCATGTCGGCGAGTCTAGTGGTCCGGTCGGGCCAGGCCCCCGAGTGCCGTTGCGCCCGGGGCGCCGGTGCCCGCGGCGGTGATCGTCCCGCCCCTCACGGTGAGGGTCTCCACCGCGACGCCGAGGGGCAGGACGTCCGGGGGGAGCGTGAGCGCGGTTCGTCGCAGCGCCAGGTCGGGATCCTGGTCTGGGAGGCCGGAGGGCCCCGTCGCGGCGGCGACGGGGACGAGGTGCGCGCCGCGGTCGTCGACGACGAGGTCGACCTCGGCCGAGACCCGGGTGTCGGTCCCCTCGAGCGTCCCGGTGACCCGGGCGCGGTGCTCGACGCCTCCGGCCAGACTCGGGTCGTCGGCGCCACCGACCAGGACGTCCCTCATCCCCAGTGCGGGGCCGAGCGCGTCGCCGGTGATCTGGACGGCCACGCGCTCGACGACCGCGGTCATGTCGGCGGACCGGTCCGCCGGGAGGTGTAGATCGGTGACCAGGGCCTCCACGGCCACCGGACCGAGACCCGGGCGGGTGACACCCTCGACGCGGATCGACGCCGACGCCGGCGTCCCGGGCCCGGTCCACCGTGCGGTCGGACCCCCGCCGAGCATCACCGACGGGGCCGGGAGTCCCGGCGTGGCGGGGCGGATCCGGGTGGACACGTCGGCCTCCACCCTGGAGGCGTTGACGGTGTCGACGGCGAAGGCGCCGGCCAGTGCGACGGCCAGGGTGGCGGCCACCACCGCGACGGTGCGACGAGCTCTCATGGGGTTCAGGTCTACTCCGATGGCCGTAACTGGGGGGTGGGTCGCTAGTATCGTCTGGGCGCCAGGACGAGGAGGAAGCGACACATGGACGTAGTGCTCCTCACGGCTGAATCCGATCCCGAGACGGTGGTCCCGGCTCTGTCGCTCCTGCCGCACTCGGTCAGGCTGCTACCGCCCCTCGCCTCCTCGGTGGGCGAGTTGGCCGGTGCCGCGCTCGCCGTGGTCGACGCGAGGAGTGATCTCGCGGCCTCGCGCGCGCTCTGCCGGCTCCTCTCGGGGAGCGCGGAGATCTCCGTCATCGCGGTGGTCTCCGAGGGCGGACTGATCGCGGTCAGCGGGGACTGGGGGCTCGATGACATCATCCTGCCGACCACCGGGCCCGCCGAGGTTGACGCCCGGTTCAGACTGTCCGCCGCACGTCATTCGTCGCAGGGCGAGTCCGACGGCGGACTGCTCACGGTGGGCGAGCTCGTGATCGACGAGGAGACCTACGTGGCACGGGTCAAGGGCCGACCCCTGGATCTGACCTACAAGGAGTTCGAACTCCTCAAGCACCTGTGCCAACACCCCGGGCGGGTGTTCTCGCGCGCCCAGCTCCTCCAGGAGGTGTGGGGGTACGACTTCTTCGGCGGCACCCGGACCGTCGACGTTCACGTCCGGCGACTGCGCGCCAAGCTCGGACCGGACCACGAGTCCCTCATCGGAACCGTGCGCAACGTCGGGTACAAGGCGGTCCGGCCGACCGACCGCAGGGAGGACGGGGGAGACGCATGATCGCCATCGAGCGTTCGGTGGACGACGCCACGGCCGCCATGATCGAGGCGGTCGCCCGTGAGGCCGGCGACGAGGACGGGGTGCCCCCGCTCGGCGAGCAGCCGATGCGGTCTCTCCGGTCGGACGACGGGCAGGGCGTCCGCCATCTGCTGATCCGCGGCGACGGGGGAGGGGTCGTCGGTTACGCCCAGCTCGCGGGCGAGGGCGGGGACGCGACCGCCGAGATGGTCGTCGCCCCCCGGGAGCGGAGACGAGGGGTCGGTTCGGAACTGGTGCGCACCGTGCTCGAGTTGGAGCCCGCCGCCGCGGTGTGGGCGCACGGTGACCTGCCGGCCGCGCGAGCGCTCGCCGCTTCGGTCGGTCTGGTGCGCACCCGGGAGCTCCTCAAGATGCGTCGGAGCGCGGCCGACGGCCCCGCACTCCCCGCGATCGGTCCCGCCGAGGGGATCGAGACGGGAACCCTGGCGGAGGCGGTCTCCGAAGGAGGTGGGCGGTGGCCCGGGCTGGACGCCCGGGAGGAGTTGCTCCGCGTCAACAACGCCGCCTTCTCGTGGCACCCGGAGCAGGGCGGGTGGAGCCGTGGGATGCTCGACCAGCGCCTCGCGGTGGAGTGGGTGGACCCCGCGGGGGTCTTCCTGGCCGTCGATACCGTCGGGCCGGCGCCACGGCTCGCGGGGTTCCACTGGACCAAGACGGTCACCGAGCCCGGTTCCCCCGTGGAGGGTGAGGTCTACGTGGTCGGGGTCGACCCGGCCGACCAGGGTCGGGGACTCGGGGGCATGCTCACCTCGCTCGGGGTGGCGCACCTCGAGGGACCACGGGGTGCGGAGTCGGTCGTCCTCTATGTGGAGGGCGACAACACGGCTGCCCTCAGGACCTACGAGAAGCTCGGGTTCACGGTCGAGCACCGCGATGTGACCTACGCCTCGGAGTGAGGTATCGGATCAGGCGACCCGCTGGCCGCCCATATGCCCAGTTCGGCGCACTGGTCGGGACCTGACTAAGCGTTCCTTTCGTGACACATCCGCTGAGTTCATCTCTAGTTCATCTTCTCCGGCGGGACCGTTCATATCGGCCCCTTACGTTCTGTGCTCGTCGGGTCTCGGAATCGGCCCGGCGTCGTGTTGCTGTCACCAAAGACATGTCCCGGAGGGCTCGCCGCCGGGCGAAACAAGGAGATTCAGTGGACCTCAAGCGCACCGGTGCTCTTCTCGGCCTCACCGCCCTCACCGCGGTCGGGTTGGCCGCCTGCTCGGATGACAACACCGGAAGCGGTGACACCGCGGCGCAGAGTGTCTCCGGCGCGGAATGTGAGGGCAAGCCGACCCTGACCGCGTCGGGGTCCTCCGCCCAGAACAACGCCATGACGATCTTCGCCAACTCCTACGCCCTGAGTTGCGAGGGTCAGACGCTGAACTACAACTCCAACGGCTCGGGCGCCGGCGTGAGCGAGTTCACCGGTGGGATCACGGACTTCGGTGGATCCGATTCCCCGCTGAAGGAGGCCGACTACGCGGCGGCCGAGGAGCGGTGCGGTTCCGAGGCGTGGAACATCCCCGCCGTCTTCGGCCCGATCGCGGTGGCGTACAACCTCGACGGCGTCGAGCTGAAGCTCTCCGGCCCCACCCTCGCCAAGATCTTCAACGGCGAGATCACCACGTGGAACGATCCGGCGATCGCCGAGGAGAACGAGGGCGTGGACCTCCCGGACGAGTCCATCACCGTGATCTTCCGGTCGGACGAGTCCGGCACGACGGACAACTTCCAGAAGTACCTCGAGGCGGCCTCCGAGGGCGCGTGGACGCAGGGCGCCGGCAAGACCTTCACCGGTGGGGTCGGCGAGGGTGCCCGTGGTAACGAGGGCGTCTCCGGTGCCATCGGCCAGACCCCGGGGACCATCACCTACACCGAGTGGTCGTACGCCAAGAACCAGGACCTGTCGATGGTCAAGGTCATCACCCCCGCGGATCCGGAGGGCGTGGAACTCAACGCCGAGACGGCCGGCGTGACGATCGACTCGGCACGCCTGCAGAACGAGGGCACCAACGACCTGGTCATCGACACCTCGTCGTTCTACGTCCCCGAAGCCGCGGGTGCGTACCCCATCATCCTGCCCACCTATGAGATCGTCTGCTCGTCGTACGAGGATCCGGAGACCGCCGCGGCCGTCCGGTCGTTCCTCAACATCGCGGTGGCGGAGGACGTCCAGGCGCAGCTCGAGGACGAGGGATACATCCCCGTGCCGGACGCCTTCCGCGAGCAGCTCCTCACCGCTATCTCCGAGATCTCCTGATCCACCGGTCACCGGCCCGTCGCCCGCCTCGGCGAGCCGGTGACCGTCCACGTCACCCCGAGCGACTGAAGGTCCAATGACAGTTCACGAATCCGTCGACCGCCACGCCGACCGGAGCACCGGGCAGTCCGGCGACCTCTCCGGCAGCACGGGGTCGGAGCCGGCGCCGGAGAAGGGCGCGAAGAGCGATCTCCTCGCCGGCAGGTCCTCTCGGGGCGCGGACGCGGTCTTCCGCAGCGCCACGGTGGCGGCCGGCGGCGTCATCGTCGCCCTGATCGCCCTGATCGCGATCGTCCTGGTCATGCAGGCGGCGCCCTCACTGATGGCGAACAACGTCAACTTCTTCACCTCGTCCGAATGGAACACGACCAATCCGGACGACTTGAGGTTCGGCATCCTCGACATGTTCAGGGTGACCGTCCTGAGTTCGATATTCGCGCTGGTCCTGGCGGTGCCGGTGTCCATCGGCATCGCGACCTTCCTCGTCCAGTACGCGCCGCCGCGGCTCTCGAGGTCGCTGTCGGCGCTCATCGACCTCCTGGCCGCCGTCCCGTCGATCATCTACGGCATGTGGGGACTGATCGTCCTCGGACCGTGGCTGGTCCCCCTGTCAGAGTGGCTCAACCGGAACCTTGGGTGGATCTTCCTCTTCGGCGACGGCAACGTCTCGATCGCCGGTGGGGGGACCATCTTCACCGCCGGAGTGGTCCTGGCGATCATGATCCTCCCGATCATCACCTCCATGTCGCGCGAGACCATCCGGCAGACCCCCTCGCTCCACCAGGAGGCCGCCCTGGCATTGGGGGCGACCAAGTGGGAGAAGATCCGGATGACGTGTTTCCCCTACGCGAAGTCCGGCATGATCGCGGGATCCATGCTCGCGCTCGGCCGTGCGCTCGGTGAGACCGTCGCGGTCCTGATCATCCTCCGTGCGGCGAGCGCCCCCGGCACCCTGTCGCTCTTCGACGGCGGCTTCACGTTCGCCTCGAAGATCGCGTCGGGCGCGGCCGAGTTCAACCACCCGCTGCCCACCGGCGCCTACATCGCGGCCGGACTGGTGCTGTTCATCCTCACCTTCTTCGTCAACCTCATCGCACGCTCCGTGTCCGGTGGAAAGGTCAACGGCTGATGACCCAGGCAACGTCCGACCTCGCCAAGCCCGCCAAGCCCTCGGAGACCTTCCTGCCCATCGCCGGCAGCCGCAGGGCGAAGGACAGGGCGGCGACGGTGGTCTTCTCCCTGTGCTTCGTGCTGGCCGTCATCCCGCTGGTGGCGCTGCTGTACAAGGTGATCGAGTCGGGCATCCCCGCGGTCATCAACCCCACCTGGTGGACCAATTCGTTCTTCCTCGTGTCCCCGTCCTCGATGGCGGGCGGTGTGGGTCACGCCATCTACGGCAGCCTCGTCCAGGCGATCATCGCCGCCGTCATCTCCATACCGCTCGGCGTGGCCGCGGGCATTATGTTGGTGGAGTACCCCGAGTCGAGGCTCGCCAGGCCGACCACCTTCATGGTCGACGTGCTCGCGGGGGTGCCCTCGGTCGTCGCGGCCATCTTCATCTTCGGGGTCTGGGTCTCCGTCCTGCAGTTCCAGCTCAGTGCGTTCGCGGTGAGCCTCGCCCTGGTGTTGCTCATGCTGCCCCTGATCGTGCGGTCCACCGAGGAGATGCTCAAGCTCGTCCCGGACGAGCTCCGCGAGGCGTCCTACGCGCTCGGCGTCCCCAAGTGGAAGACCATCGTGAGCATCGTGGTCCCCACCGCGCTGTCGGGGATGATCTCCGGGGTCTTCCTCTCGATCGCCCGCGTCATGGGTGAGACCGCTCCGGTGCTGATCCTCGTGGGCTACACGGCGAGCTTCAACTTCGACCTGTTCCAGGGGAACATGGCCTCGCTGCCGCTGTTGATCTTCAACCAGCTCTCGAACCCGACCGAGGCCGGCCAGTACCGCATCTGGGGCGCGGCCCTCACCCTGATCATCATCATCGCGCTGGCGAACGTCCTCGCCACGTTCGCTTCCAAGGCGCTCGCGCCGAAGACCAAGTAAGGACCTGTCATGGCCAAGCGACTCGACCTCGAGAACGTCGACATCTTCTACGGCGACTTCCACGCCGTGAAGGACGTCGACCTCCACGTCCCCCCGCGCTCGGTGACCGCCTTCATCGGCCCGTCAGGCTGCGGCAAATCCACCGTGCTCCGCTCGCTCAACCGCATGCACGAGGAGATCGCGGGCGCGTACGCCACAGGATCCATCAAGCTCGACGGCGTGGACATCTACGACAAGAAGGTGGATCCCGTCGCCGTCCGCCGGACCATCGGGATGGTGTTCCAGCGGCCCAACCCGTTCCCCACGATGTCGATCAAGGAGAACGTCACCGCCGGCCTCAGGCTCCAGGGTGTCAGGAACAAGAAGACGCTGGACGAGGTGGCCGAGAAGTCGCTGCGCGGCGCGAATTTGTGGAACGAGGTCAAGGATCGTCTGGACAAGCCGGGCGGCGGGCTTTCGGGCGGGCAGCAGCAGCGTTTGTGCATCGCGCGCGCGATCGCCATCGAACCCCAGGTCCTGCTCATGGACGAGCCGTGTTCGGCGCTCGACCCGATCTCCACCCTCGCGGTGGAGGACCTCATCGCCGAGCTCAAGAGCGAGTTCACGATCGTGATCGTGACACACAACATGCAGCAGGCGGCGCGCGTGTCCGATCAGACCGCGTTCTTCTCGCTCGAGGCCACCGGCATGCCGGGCCAGCTCGTCGAGGTCAATTCCACTGAGAAGATATTCTCGAACCCGGACAACAAGCAGACCGAGGACTACGTGTCCGGCCGTTTCGGCTGAGTCACCACACACCGCGAGTCACCACACTCAGCAGAGCGCCCCGGCGCCCGCCCACGAGGCGGGCGCCGGGGCGCTCGTCGTCGGCGCTCGGTTCTCGTTGCCCGGGGCCGCCGGAGCCGCCGTCAACTGGGGTCGCGGTCGTCCTCTCCGGAGACGCGCTGTGTCAACGACCGGTCGGCTTCGTTGAAACGGCGCACCAGCTCCTCGTTGGAGGCGGGGGAGTACTCGGGATCGTCCTCCGCCGAGTTGGCGTATTCACCGGTGGCGAGGAAGATCACGCGCTGGGCCACCTCGACGGCGTGGTCCGCGAACCGCTCGTAGTAGCGACCGAGGAGGGTCACGTCGACCGCCGACGCCACCCCCCACTTCCACTCCCTGACGGTGAGCAGGGTGAACAGGTGGCGGCGGAGGTCGTCGACGGCGTCATCCTGTTGGGCCAGCGTGGCGGCCTGCTCGGCGTCCCGGTTGAGCAATACCTCGGTGGCCGCCCGGCCGAGTGAGACCGCGACCCGGCCCATCTCGGCGAAGTACCCGTTGACTGGCTCCGGGAGGACGCTCTCCGGGTGCCTGCGGCGCACGATCTTCGCGACGTGACCCGCCAGGGTGCCCATGCGGGTGAGGTCCTGGACGAGTTGGATGGAGGTGACCACCTGCCGGAGATCGCGGGCCACGGGCGCCTGGAGGGCCAGGAGCGCGAAACCGCGCTCCTCGTTCTCGGTCGCCAGCCGGGACATCTCCGTAGAGGACTGCAGAACCCTCTCGGCGGCCACGAGGTCGGCCTGGAGGAGGGCGTGGGTCGCCAGCTCCATGTCGTCGGTGGCGAGGGAGCACATCCGGGCCATCGAGGTGGCCAGATCCGCGAGTTCTTCGGAGTAGACGAGACGCATGTGGATCAGCATACGGGCATGTCAACCGCACAATCGATCACGGCGATGAACGGCCGATGAACAGGCGGGCAAGCCGTCCCCTCCCCGGCCCGACGGAGCGCGGTTCAGCCGCCCGAGTTCTCGGCGTCCGCGCCGGCGAGCGCCACCGCGTCGTCCTCCGGATCGTCCAGCCACCCCTCGGGTAGCAGGACACGGGAGGGCGATCCCTGGCGGCCGCGCGGGCCGTACCCGTCGGCGGGGAAGGGCTCGTCCGCGGGAAGGTCCGCGAGCATCTCCGCGAGATCGTCCAGGGTGCGGACGGCCGACAGGGCGACCCGCTTGCCGGAGCCGGCCGGGAACCCCCGCAGGTACCAGGCCACGTGCTTGCGGATGTCGCGCATCCCCTTGTTCTCGCCGTGGTGCTCGGCGAGCAGTTCGCCGTGCCGGTACATGATCCGGCCGACCTCGCCCAGCGTGGGCGGGGCCGGCGCCTCGCGCCCGTCCAGGGTGGCGGCGAGCTCGGAGAAGAGCCACGGTCGCCCCAGACAGCCCCGCCCGATCACGACACCCGCGCACCCGGTCTCCTCCCGCATCCGGACCGCATCCTCGGCGGAGAAGATGTCGCCGTTACCCAGGACGGGCACATCGGAGACCGCGCCGATGTGCTCGACCAGGCGGGAGATCTGAGACCAGTCCGCCTTGCCCGAGTACCGCTGGGCGGCCGTGCGTGCGTGGAGGGCGACGGCCCTGGCGCCCTCGTCGACGGCGATGCGGCCGGCGTCGAGATGTGTGTGGTGCTCGTCGTCGATCCCCACCCGCATCTTCACCGTGACCGGGATGTCGGTGCCCTCGGTGGCCCGGACCGCTGCGGCGACGATGGAGCGAAACAGCCGTCGCTTGTAGGGGATCGCCGATCCGCCTCCGCGCCGTGTGACCTTGGGGACCGGGCATCCGAAGTTGATGTCGATGTGGTCGGCCAGGTCCTCGTCGACGATCATTCTGGCGGCCGCGTGGGTGTACTCGGCGTCCACCGTGTACAGCTGCAGGCTGCGCGGGGACTCGTCGGGAGCGAACGTGGCCATGTGCAGGGTCCCGGGCTGGCGTTCGACGAGAGCCCGCGCCGTGACCATCTCGCAGACGTAGAGCCCGGACACCGAGCCCTGCTGCTCACGTTCGAGCTCGCGGCACAGTGTGCGGAAGGCGACGTTGGTGACGCCCGCCATCGGCGCCAGGACGACCGGCGAGGCGAGCTCGAGGGGGCCGATGCGCAGGGCGGGCGCGCCGGTGGCGGTGGGTGCGGACATGGATACGAGTGTCCCAGTGCGGTGCGGGCAGGTCCAATGCGGCGCCGCGGGCACGGCTACGCGGTCACTCGTGCGTCGCGTACCTGCGGCTCATGGTGCCCCCAGTCGGGCTCGAACCGACGACCTGCGGATTAAAAGTCCGTAGCTCTACCAACTGAGCTATAGGGGCGACGGTCACGATACCGCCCTCGTCCGCGTCGGCAGGCGTCGGCTCTGCCATGGCTGGTTTCGACGTCCGATGGGCCGTGCCCTAAACTCGAACCCGCTGCGGCCCGGCGATCCCGGACGTGGCTCAGGCCCCCTTCGTTTAGCGGCCTAGGACACCGGCCTTTCACGCCGGCAGCGCGGGTTCGAATCCCGTAGGGGGTACTAGGAGAGAAGTCCCGGTCACCGTTCGTCGGTGGTCGGGACTTTTTTCTTCCGCGGGCCGGATCCGCCCCGACCTGCGCCGGAACCGCCGCTGAGCCACTGATTTGCGTCCGGGGGGCAGCGTCGATTACTGTTCTGTCTCGTGCGAAAAGCACGGCCCTGTGGCGCAGTTGGTTAGCGCGCCGCCCTGTCACGGCGGAGGTCGCGGGTTCGAGTCCCGTCAGGGTCGCTGGAGACAACCGGCGCATTCGGTGTTCACCGGATGCGCCGGTGGTCTTATGGCCAGGTAGCTCAGTTGGTACGAGCGTCCGCCTGAAAAGCGGAAGGTCGTCGGTTCGATCCCGACTCTGGCCACATCGAGTACAGCGCGCCGGGGGTTTTCCTCCGGCGCGTTCGTCATTTCGGGGAACGTCCGTGCCTCGTTATAGCGTGGACGCCATGCCATCGTCTGCCACCGAGGTCCGTGACGCCCCGGACAGGTCCCGCACAGGACCCCGGTGGGGGCTCGTCGCCGCGGTCAGCGGTCTGCTCGGGATCCTCCTCGCCCTCATCGTCCCGTTGCTCCCGGTCACCCAGACCACCTCGACGATCAGCTGGCCGGAGACCGGGACACTCGACCCGGTGACGGCGCCGCTCGTGGCGTACTACCCGCTCGACCTGGTCGCCGAGATCCCGTGTGCGGCGGTCGGGGAGTTGCGTGACCAGGGTCGTGAGGACGGGGTCCTGGTGTCCACGGCTCCGCGGGAGGCGGGTGAGAACGCCGGTGCCCGCGCGCTCATGGTGACCGTGGCCGGTCCCACCGTCGAGGTGCGCAGCCGGAACGTGCTGGTCGCCGACGCCCCCACCGAGGCCGTCACCTCAGCCGGGGCGTGTTCGGTGATCCGCGTCGTGGCCGATTCCGGCTCGATCGCCGCGGAGTTCGTCGGTCTCGAGGCGGACGGCCGGGAGGTCGGAGGGCGGATCGACCAGGATCTGCGTCCCCAGGTGGTCGGGGTGTTCACGGACCTCCAGGGGTCGGCTCCCGAGGGGATGTCCGTCGACATCACCGTCGACTCCCGCTACACCACGCAGGCGACCGTGATCAAGCAGATCGCGATCGTGGTCGGGATCCTCGCGATCATCCTGGCGCTGGTCGCACTGCACCGACTCGACCTACGGGACGGGCGTGTCGGTCGACGGGTGCTCCCGCGCCGCTGGTGGAAACCGCGGCCCCTGGACCTGGTGGTCGTGGCGACGCTGCTCGTCTGGCACGTCATCGGGGCCAACACGGCGGATGACGGGTACATCCTCACCGAGGCGCGCGCCGCGGTCTCGAGCGGCTACATGCCGGAGGTGTTCCGCTACTACGGTGCCCCCTACGCCCCGTTCGGGATGCCGTACTACCTCTACACGGCGATCAGTTCCCTCACCGTGGGCAGCATGTGGCTGCGCATCCCGGCACTGTTGCTGGGCATCGCGTCCTGGATCCTGCTGTCCCGCGAGGTGATCCCGCGACTGGGTATCGCCGCCCGCCGCGCGGCGGCGGTCCGCTGGAGTACCGCCGCGGTGTTCCTCGCGTTCTGGCTCACCTACAACAACGGTCTGCGCCCGGAGCCGATCGTCGCCTTCGGTGTCCTGGCCACCTGGGTCTCGCTGGAGCGGGCCCTGGCCACCGGCAGGCTGCTGCCCGCGGCGACCGGCTTCATCATCGGTGGGCTCACGCTCTCGGCCGCGCCCACGGGCACGTTCTGCATCGCGGCGATCATCGCGGCCTCCCGCCCGCTGTTGCTGCTGGTGATCCGGCGGGCGAGACGGGACGGCTGGATCCCCACGGTGGCGCCGCTGGTGGCCGCCGGGCTCGGCGTGCTCCACCTGATCTTCCTCGACCAGCCCCTGGTCACCACGTTGCAGTCCTCGGCGCTGCTCGGGGACGTCGGCCCCACCGGGCGCTGGTTCGAGGAGGTGTGGCGGTATGAGTGGCTCATGAACCCGACGCCCGACGGTTCCCTGGCCCGTCGGTTCGCGGTCCTGGCGATGTTCCTGTCCCTCATCACCTGCGCCGCGATCCTGTTCCGCAAGGGCCGGATCCCGGGCGTCGCGGTGGGGCCGGCCCGCCGGATCGTCGGCCTGGCCGCCATGTCCCTCGCGTTCATGGCGCTCAACCCCACCAAGTGGACCCACCACTTCGGGGCGTTCGCCACGATCGGTGCCGCGTTGGCAGCCCTGGTGACGATGGCCGTCCTGCCGGCGGCCACGCGGTCGCTGCGCAACCGGATGCTCTTCCTGGCCGCGGTGTTCTTCGTCCTGGCGTTGAGCTTCACCTCGACCAACGGGTGGTGGTACATCTCGATCTACGGGATCCCGTGGGGCGGCGTGCAACCCTCGATCGCGGGAATCACGTTCTCATCGGTGTTCCTCGGCCTGATGCTCATCTCGCTCGTGATCGCGTTGGTCCTGCACTACCGCGAGCCTTTCGCGCGGCCCGGTGGGTCGGGGCCGGCCGAGGCCGACCGCAGTCCGGCAGTCCGGCTGTTGCGCGAGGTCTCGCACTCGCCACTCGGGCTCGCGGCGACCCTCGTCGTCGTCATCATCGTGGCCTCCATGGCCGCGGCGGTCCGCAACCAGTACCCCGCCTACTCGGTCGGTCTGCAGAACCTGCGGGTGTTGTCCGGTGAACCGTGCGGCATCGCGGACATGGTGCTCGCCGAGCCCGACGCCAACGCGGGGCTGCTCGCGCCGGTCGGTGACCCCCGCGACCAACTCGAGGCCGGCGCGGACCCCGTCGAGTTCGTCCCCGACGGCATCCCCACCGATCTCACCGCCACCCAGGCCGTCGACACCGACACCCCGGGCACCGGTGAGGACTCCGACGCCACCGCCACCACCGCCGGAACCGAGGGCGGGGTGCGGGCGGGCGAGGGCATCAACGGCAGTCACGCCGCTCTGCCCTTCGGGCTCGACCCCGCCCGCGTGCCCGTGCTCGGCAGTTACCAGACCGGCCCGCAGTTCAACGCCGAGACCACGACGGACTGGTACCCGCTCCCCGAGAGGAAAGACGAGCACCCGCTCATCACGATCGCCGCGGCCGGCTCGTTCGCGCCGGACGCGATCCGCGTGGAGTTCGCCACCGACCCTGCTCCCGCCACCGCTCCGGCAGCCGGTGCCCCGGCCGCCACCGAGCAGTTCGAGTCGGCCGGGTCCGTCCTGCCCATCGACATCGGCCCGGCGCCGTCCTGGCGGAACCTCCGGGTCCCGGTCGACATGCTGCCCTCCGACGCCACGGCCATCCGGCTCGTGGTGCGCGACCTCGACCCGGATCCGTCGCGGTGGATCGCGGTGACACCTCCCCGGATGCCCGAGTTGGTGACCATGCAGGAGCTGGTCGGGGACTCGCGACCGGTGCTGCCGGACTGGGCGGTGGCGTTCCACGTCCCCTGCCTGCGCCCGTTCGAGGAATTCGCCGGCGTCCACGAGCTGCCCGAGTACCGGGTGCTGCCGGATCGGGACCTCGCGGTGAGCTCGACCAACACCTGGCAGGCCTGGGACGGCGGCGGGCCCCTCGGGTTCATCGAGCTGCTCCTGGCCGGCGAGACCGTCCCCACCTACCTGGAGCACGACTGGTCACGGGACTGGGGTTCGCTGGTGAGGTACGAGCCGTTGGTGCCCGGGGCGAGGACCGCGACGGTGGAGCACGGCGAGACCGTACGGTCGGGGCTGTGGAACGGGGGACCGCTCGCCAGATGACCGGCTAGCATCGGACCCGGAGCTTTTACAAGGAAGTCCAAGTATCCCCTGAGGCAGACTGGAGCACGCGATGTCCGTGACGGAGAAGCAGTTCGAGAACATCCTGGTGGAGCGCAACGACCGCGTGGCGGTCATCACGCTCAACCGACCCAAGGCGCTCAACGCCCTGAGCAGTGGCATGGAGAAGGAGGTCGTCGAGGCCGTCGAGGGTCTCGACTCCGACCCCGACGTCGGCTGCATCGTCATCACCGGTTCGGAGAAGGCTTTCGCGGCCGGCGCGGACATCAAGGAGATGAAGGACAAGAGCTACCCGGGGATCTACCTCGAACGGTTCTTCGGCGACTGGAAGCGGCTCACCGCCGCCCGCACACCGATCATCGCGGCCGTGTCCGGCTTCGCCCTCGGCGGCGGCTGCGAGCTCGCCATGATGTGCGACATGATCATCGCGGGCGACAACGCGAAGTTCGGCCAGCCGGAGATCACCCTGGGCGTGATCCCCGGTATGGGCGGCTCGCAGCGGCTCACGCGCGCGGTGGGTAAGGCCAAGGCCATGGACCTGTGCCTCACCGGCCGTCAGATGGACGCCGACGAGGCCGAACGCTCAGGCCTGGTCGCCCGCGTGGTCCCTGCCGCGGAACTGCTGGACGAGACCCTGAAGGTCGCCGCGAAGATCGCCTCGATGAGCAAGACCACCGCCATCGCGGCGAAGCAGGCCGTCAACCGGTCCTTCGAGACCACCCTCGAGGAGGGTCTGCTCGCGGAGCAGAACGCCTTCTACGCGCTCTTCGCCACCGAGGACCAGACCGAGGGGATGTCGGCGTTCGCCGAGAAGCGGAAGCCCGAGTGGCGGCGCTGAGGGATCAGCCCCCACGCGGGCACCTCGCCGGGGGTGGCGACGGGCGCCCGGATGCGCGCCGCGCCCCCGGCGATTCCCTGCCCGTGGTGGTCCTCACCGGCTACCTCGGTGCCGGCAAGACCACGCTTCTCAACCACCTGCTATCCGGAGCGCCGGAGTTGCGGATCGCCGCTATCGTCAACGACTTCGGCGAGATCGACGTCGACGCCACCTCGGTCGCCGGGCGTGTGGACTCCATGATCTCGTTGGCCAACGGGTGCGTCTGCTGTGAGGTCGACGCGAGCGAACTAGGTGACACCCTGGCCCGGCTGGCCGGGCCCGATCACGGGCTCGACCTGGCGGTGATCGAGGCCAGCGGTCTGGCCGAACCGGCGGTCCTGTCGCGGATGGTCCACGAGGTACCACGCGAGGTCGTGCGGCACGCGGGGATGGTCCAGGTGGTCGACGCCGAGGGACTCGACGATGCGATGGAGCGGCACCCGAGGTTGGCGGCGCATCTGGCGGAGGCGGATCTCGTGGTGGTCAACAAGTGCGATCTCGTGGACCGCAGCCATTTCGACCGGATCCGCGAGACGATCCGCCGGCACGCCCCTCGGGTCGCCGTCCTGCCCGCGGTCCGGGCGGCCGTGCCGACGGGTCTGCTGCTCGGGATGGAGCCGGATCGGTCCGTCGCCACCGGGGCGGCAGGAGATCCGGAGCCCGCGGAGGGACAGCGCGGGACCCACGACCACTCGCATCTCCGCGACCACTCGCACCTCCACGACGGCTACCGGGCTCTCACCGTGGCCCCGGCCGGACCCCTGCACCCCCGACGGTTCCTTGCCGCGCTCGCCTCGCCGCCGGCCGGCGTCTACCGCGCCAAGGGAACGGTCACCCTGTCCACCGTCGACGGTCTGCGACGGTATGAGGTGGCCCTGGTGGGGCGCAGGCTCGAGCTGCGAGCGGGCGGACAGGGCGCCGAGGGGGTGGTGATGATCGGCGTCGATCTCGACGACGACGAGGTGGGCGCGTTCCTCGGTGACGCGGTGCTGTCACCGGGGGAGGCGGTCGACGCGGAGGCCGATCTGGGCCTACACCCGTATCTCGTGGGTGACCCGGACGCCAGTGACGTCGAGGAGTGGATCTACGACGAACAGCGTGCCGCGCCTCTCACCGGGGCGGCCGCGATGCTGGTGGATCCGGAGGATCCCGAGGCATTCGATCCAGCTTTCACCCCCTGAGCGCACCCCGGTGGGGAAGACGGTGACGGTACCCCCGGGGTAGTCGGTCGGTGGCCTCCGCCTGAGGTCGGCATCAGCCCGGCCACGTGCGTATAGTGGCGCTGACTAAGGTGATGTGTGGCACGTGCGGGGGGTCGTCCCCTACTCGCGGTGGGGGTATGCCACGGACGTGGGAGGAGACCTCATGGACGAGGAGAGCGCCGGCCGTGGTGCAGCAGGGAACGCTGCGAGTGATGCGCAGCGTCGCCGGCGCGATCTGGCATCCGTGCGTAGCGCGATCTCTGCCCTGCGGGAGGCCACCGGGATCCCGGTGACCATCGGTGGGGTCGTCGGCGAGGGCCACACCCTCGTGCTGTCCGAGTCCCTCGGAATGCGAACCTCGGCGATGAAGGACCTGACGGTCCACTACGGTGCCGGCGTCGGTGGTCGGGTCATGGCCACCGGCAAGCCGGTCGGGGTGGCCGACTACCAGCGTGCCGGGGTGATCACCCACGAGTACGATCTCCCGGTTCTGTCCGAGGGTCTGCGCTCGATGGCGGCCATCCCGGTCGTGGTGGGTAAGGACGTGAGAGCGGTCCTCTACGCCGGCGTTCACTCCTCGGTCCGTTTCGGCGAGAAGGTCCTCAACCAGATGGCGGCCACCGCTCGTGCGCTCGAGCAGGAGATCGCGGTCAACGATGCACTCGCGGCCCGTGGCGCCGCCCCCATGGGGCCGGGCGCGGGGGAGGGGCGCTGGGATGACGTCCTGTCCAACGAGCGGATGCGCGATACCCACGCGCGACTGAGGATGCTGGCCTCGCGGACCGAGGATCCGGACGTACGGGCCGAGCTCGAACGGATCTGCGCCGAGATGGTCTCCCCGCCGCCGGAGATGCCGACCGCTCGTCTGTCCCGCCGCGAACTCGACGTTCTCGCCTGCGTCGCGCAGGGGAAGACGAACATCGAGACGGCCGCCGACATGGGTATCGGCGCGGAGACCGTGAAGAGCTACCTGCGCTCGGTGATGCGCAAGCTTGACGCGCACACCCGGTTCGAGGCGGTCAACGCGGCGCGGAGGATGGGCGTGCTGCCCTGATCGCCGGTCGGTGGGCCCGTCCGGCTCGTCGAACCCGGCGTCTTCCCGGACCCGGCGCCGTCAGCCCCGCTCGCCGCCGGGCACCCAGAGGACGTCACCGTCCGGATTGGCCACCCTCCCCAGCACGAACAGCAGGTCCGAGAGCCGGTTGAGGTACCGCGCCGGCAATACGGATGTGGTCTCCGGATGGGCGTCCGTCGCCGCCCAGGCGGCTCGCTCGGCGCGCCTGACCACGGTCCGGGCGACGTGGAGGTACGCCGCGCCGGGGGTGCCACCGGGAAGGATGAACGAGGTCAGGTCGGGAAGGTCCGCGTTGAACTCGTCGATCCACCCCTCCAGTCGGTCGATGTAGGACTCTTCGATCCTCAGCGGGGGGTACTCGGGGGCCTCGACCACCGGGGTGGCGAGATCGGCCCCGGCGTCGAAGAGGTCGTTCTGCACGACCCGGAGCACCTGTGCGACTCGGTTCTCCAGATCGCCGCAGGTCAACGCTACCCCCAGGGCCGCGTTGGCCTCATCGCACTCCGCGTAGGCGTGGAGTCGGGCGTCGTTCTTGCTCACCCGGGAGAAATCGGACAACCCCGTGGTGCCGTCGTCGCCGGTCCGGGTATAGATCTTGGTGAGATGCACAGCCATGACGCCAACCTACCCGCGCGCCGACCCGCGGCCCCGGCTGCACGGTGGCGTGGTCCCGCCGGAGGCGTCGCGTCGTGCCGCGGACGCCGGGCTGCGCGGAGCGCTCCCGCATCTCGCCTAAGGTGGACCCGTGAGCGGTAACCCCACGTCCCGCGAGGAGAGCTTCCTCGTCACCGGCGGAACCAGACTGGCCGGCGAGGTCTCTGTCGCCGGCGCGAAGAACAGCGTGCTCAAGTTGATGGCGGTCGCGCTGATGGCCGAGGGCCGGACCACTCTGACCAACTGCCCGGACATCTCCGACGTTCCCGCGATGGCGGACGTGCTGCGGCATCTCGGGTGCACCGTCGAGATCTCGGGCGGCACCGTCGTGATCGACACTCCGGCGGACCTGGGGCACGTCTCCGACGACAGGGCCGCACAGAGGCTCAGGGCGTCCGTCTGCATCCTGGGGCCTCTGGTCGGTCGCTACCACCGGGCCGAACTGGCGATGCCGGGCGGTGACGCGATCGGGGATCGCCCGCTGAACTGGCACCGCGAGGCGCTCGAGAAGTTGGGCGCCACCACGAGGATGGATCACGGCCGACTGTTCGCCGAGGCGGCCGAACTCACGGGGGCCAGGTACACCCTGGCGTTCCCGTCCGTCGGCGCCACGGAGACGTTCCTGTTCGGTGCGGTCCTGGCGAGG